>JBLIKQ010000123.1:0-7183 GCA_047635475.1 Porticoccaceae bacterium | reverse complement strand
ATGGAAATAATAATTAACACTAGCATAGTTTTAGTCACTTTTATACTAACTGAATTTTCTGCTTGGGCAAATCATAAATACGTGATGCATGGTTTTATGTGGTATTTTCATGCAGACCATCACAAAAAAGATCACAAAAGTTGGTTTGAACGAAATGATTTATTTTTTATCATTTATGCAGTGCCAAGTTGGTTACTCATCATGTTCGGTATGATGAACCAATACGCCTGGTACACATGGGTGGGTTTTGGTATTTTATCTTATGGCATAGCTTATTTCTTTGTGCATGACTTGATAATTCACCAACGCTTCAAAATATTTACCAAAACAAAAAATGTATTTGTTTTAGCTGTGCGTCGTGCACACAAAATGCATCACAAAAACATTGGAAAAGAAGGTGGAGAAAGTTTTGGAATGTTAATTATTAAGCAAAAATACATCCAAGCTGCCTTAAAACAGTCCAAAACCCTATAAACACAACACACGATGCTTACGGATATATCTTGAACTTTGGTTTAAAGTTTTGCGCTTTAGCTTTTGTTTATGGTAGACATTATTCATTTGCTTCAAACACAATTAAATTATCAAATGAAACATTCAAGTGTTGCCAATTGCTCGATTTGTAAAAAAACCGAAAGTTCTTATTACATGTCGACGAATGCATTAATGCATAAGGCCAATAATGAGCTTTATGTTTTTAATGTTTGTAATAATTGCGAAACAGTATTTCTAACAAATTCGGTAGTGCCTGAAAGACTTGAGGAGTACTATACCGAAAACTATTTACCTTACAGAGGTTCTTTAGCTTGGGGAAAGTATAGTTCTTTCGTAAACAATAGTCAAAAAAAGTTAGATTCAGAGCGCGTTAATTTTGTAAAAAAACATCTTAAAAAAAACGAGCCTAATCTTAGTGTTTTAGATGTAGGATGTGGTGATCCGAGTTTTTTAGAACTTTTGCAACAATACTCAAAAGTAAGTTGCACTGGAATTGATTTTTCAGATTCTGGTTGGAAAGGTAAAAACTATCCAAACTTAGATCTTAAAAAAGTTTCTATTGAAGATTATGATACTAAGACAGAATTTGATGTCATCACGCTATGGCATTATTTAGAGCACGACTACAACCCGCACCAAACTATTGATACACTCTATAATTGCTTAAAACAAGGAGGTAAAATAATTATTGAAGTACCTGATTATAAAAGCATGAGTGCAAAAATTCAAAAAGCGTATTGGCAAGGATGGCATAGCCCAAGGCATATGTCTTTATTAACAAATAAAGGTTTTGCGCTTTTATTTCAAAAAGATAAATGGGAAATTAAAGAACATTTGCGATACGGAACCCTTGACGCCTTTACTCTATGGTGGCTTGGTAGAATGGAAAAAAAAGGGATAGATTGGTCGGGAAATATGTCTACTCATTTTTGGATGCTCGTTCTTTTAAAAGCAGTTACATCCCCTATTTTTGTATTTGAAAAGCTATTTCCGTTGGGCGTACAAATTTTAGTGGTTGAAAAAAAATAATCTAATTTACAATCACAAACCCATTCAAAATATAACACAAACTTATGAGCCAAATAACCACTTGTACTTTTTTCAAATTAGAAAGTTTTTCTAACAAACTTTGGGCATTTTCGCAAATGCAATTAGGACACGCTCATTTCAAAAATATTGAAGGATTAGTGTTCTACAAATTATTGGGATCAGGTGCTGAAAATGGTTTTAGTTCAAAGCCAAACTTCGGTACTTATGCGATATTATGTATTTGGGTATCAGAAATAGATGCAAATAATTTTTTTGAAAAGAATTCATTTTATAACAACTATAAATCTAAAAGCGCTGAATCATTTACCGTTTTTGCACATGCAGCAGAAGCGCACGGAAAATGGGACGGAAAGCAACCTTTTATTTCTTCTGCCTCTTTGGCTTTAGATAAGCCAGTAATGGTTTTAACACGAGCAAGTATTCGGCTTTCTAAATTGATTTCTTTTTGGAGAAAAGTTGGTGATGTTAGCAAAAGTTTAGAGAGTTACGATGGATTAGTTCTATCGATCGGTGTTGGCGAATGGCCTTTAATACAGCAAGCTACATTAAGCGTATGGAAAACTCAAGCCGAAATGATTGATTATGCCTATAAAAATGAAAAACACAAAGAGGTCGTTCGTCTTACCAGAAAACTCAAATGGTATAAAGAGGAGATGTTTGCAAGATTTATGCCCTATAAATTTTTAGGCGAGTGGAATGGTAAAAATGTTGAAAATTTTTTAGATGTCTAGTCCATATTTTTTAGACGCGATATTTTTAGCAGTAAAGTTTGCAGCATTATAAATTAGACATAAAAAAAGCTGCGAAATGCAGCTTTTTTTTATTTAGGTAATCTGTTTTTTTTACCAGCCTCCACCAGAGCCTCCGCCAGAGAAACCGCCTCCACCGAAGCCACCACCAAAGCCACCGCCTCCACCGCCAAATCCACCACCGGATGAACCGCCGCCGAAACCGCCGCCTCTGCCACTTCCCAGACTACTCAAAAGAATGACATCTAATAAACCGATGCCTCGACCGCCTCTGCTGCCGGAGTTTCCTCCTGATCCTCCTCCTTTATTTTTTGAAACAAGGATTAGGATGATGACAATGATGATGATAAGAGGTAAAAAAGGAAAGCCTTTTTCTTTATTTTCTTTTTTTCTTTCCCCTTTGTACTTACCGCTAAATACGTCAAAAAGAGCATCAGTCCCCTTGTTAAGTCCAGTGTAGTAGCTTCCGGCTTTGAATTCGGGAATAATAATATTACGGGTAATTTCTCCTCCAATACCTGCCGTCAGCCTATCTTCAAGACCATAGCCTGGTGAAATCCATATTTTTCTTTCGGCTTTAGCCAATAGAATAAGGACTCCATTGTCGTCTTTTTCAGTTCCACCGATTCCCCATTTCTGTCCCCATTTTGGAGTAAGAATACCAATATCTTCGCCTTTTAGGCTTTCAATGGTAATGATTACAATTTGAGTTGTAGTTGAATCAGCATATTGTACAAGTTTTTCTTCTAATTGTGCTTTTTCGGATGCGCTTAACACCTTAGCATAATCATAAACGCTAGTTTGAAGAGTTGGTTTTTCTGGTATTGTAAACTGTGCAAAACTTATTTGAGTGACAAAAAAACAAACAAGTAGTTTAAAAAAAAGTGAGCTATGTAATTTAGATATAATCATATTATCCTTTTGAGATTTCGTTTGATAATTCATTCGTATCATCTTCGGACCATGGAAAATGTTTTTTTAGTTCTTCTCCCGCTCTTAAGACACCGTCGATCAAACCCTGTTTGAAATTACCGTTTTTAAAATGAGCGACCATAACGTCTCTGGTACTGTCCCAAAAATCATTTTCAACCACATCGTTGATACCTTCGTCACCGCAAATCACAAAGGTTTTGTCCTCTACGGCCATGTAGATTAAAACACCATTTTTAAGTTGAGTTTCGTCCATTTTTAGTTCATTAAAAACTGCGAGTGCACGATCATAGGTATCTAAATCGGTTGTTTTTTCGAGATGAACTCTAATTTCTCCAGAGGTATTTTTTTCGGCTATAAGAATTGCCTCAATAACTTCTTGCTCTTCTTCTTTTGTTAAAAAATCTTTTTCTTTCGACATTTATTATTGTTTTTACCTAAAGCAACCAACGCTAAAGTCCGTGGGTTTAAGGATTTGTGTTTTATTACTAGACTAATTCCCTTTTACGGATGTTTTAGAATTTCACTTCAACTGGTGTTTCAGCGCCTTCAACGGCAGTGAAATATACTTTCTCTTTAAATCCAAAGGCACCAGCAAATAGCGTATTTGGGAAAGTTTTGATATGTGTGTTGTATGGTTTTACTGCTTCGTTAAAACGGGTTCTGGCCGTCAAAATTTGATTTTCAGTACTGGCCAATTCGTCTTGTAACTTCAAGAAATTTTGATTGGCTTTCAATTCAGGGTATCTTTCAACTGAAACTAATAATCGTGATAAAGAGGAAGAAACTCCACTTTGCGCTTTGTTGAATTGGGCTAATTGTTCCGGTGTAATGTTTGAAGGATCAATAGTTGTCGACGTAGCTTTTGCACGAGCTTCAATAACGGCAGTCAAAGTACTTTTTTCAAAATCAGCAGCACCTTTCACGGTATTTACTAAGTTCCCAATTAAGTCATTACGTCTTTGATAAGCTGTTTGCACATCTCCCCAAGATTGCTCTACGCTTTGATTTAATGTAACTGCATTATTATTAATTCCTTTAACCCAGCTGTATATTCCAAAGATAACAACGACTGCGATAATCCAAGGCAAGAATTTTTTCATGTTTACTTAATTTTAAAGTTGATTTTTAATGTTTGTTAATTGTGTTCTTATGGTTTCTAATTTTCTAATAATCTCAAACTTATCTAGGGTTTTCTTTTTTCCCTCTTTCAGATGGATTTTGGCACCTTCAAGTGTAAAACCTCTTTCTTTTACAAGATGATAGATAAGCTGTAAATTCGTTACGTCTTCAGGCGTAAACATTCGATTGCCCTTTGCATTTTTTTTTGGTTGCAGAATATCAAATTCTGAATCCCAAAAACGAATCAGTGAAGCGTTTACAGCAAATGCTTTGGCGATTTCACCAATGCTGTAATATCTTTTGTCTTTTGAAAGTTCAATATGCATTTTTCTGTTTAATGTTACATGTTTAAAGTCGAACGCTTTATTATTGTATAATTCCTTTTTATAAATTAATCCAATGATTGATTTTCTTGGTTAGCCAATTTTGAAATAGCCACATATTCCGCCGCTGAAATATTTCCGTAATAAAAATTGAGTGGATTCACGACTCTTTTGTCTTTACGGACTTCGTAATGCAAATGTGGACCTTCAGACCTCCCCGTGCTTCCTACATAACCTATTATGTCACCTCGCTTAACTCGTTGTCCTGCCTTGCAGTTATATTTACTCAAATGCGCATACAAAGTTTCATATCCATAACCATGCCTAATAACCACATGTTTTCCATAACCAGATGCTCTACTGTTTGCTTCAGCAACAATACCATCACCAGTAGCAAAAATGGGAGCTCCTGTTTTTGCAGTGAAGTCCATCCCCTCATGCATTTTCCGCACCTTGGTAAATGGATCTGTTCGATATCCAAAACCAGAAGCCATTCGTCTCAGATTTTCATTCCTGACAGGCTGAATGGCAGGAATGGCAGACAATAATTTGTTTTTCTCTTTGGCTAATTTTAAAATATAGTCCAATGATTTGGACTGTATAACCAGTTCTTTATTAAGTATGTCTACGCGTTTAGTAGTGTTTAACACAAGTTGAGTGTTATTATAGCCTTGTAAAATAGCATATCGATTCGCGTCACGAAATCCTGATTTTCTCTCTTCTTGCGATATTGGAGAGGTGTTGAAATAGGTGCGGTATAAATTGTTGTCGCGGTCTTCAATTGCCAAGATTACGTTGTCAACGATATCCATTCTTTTAGTCAAAACGGCATAATTTAATTTCAAATTATCGATTTCGCGAATCAGATACCTATCTTTCGGGGTATCAAAATAAGGAGTGTTCAATAAAATAACAAAACTTAGAAACCCAAATAGTGCAGAAGCCACTAAAAATAAGGCAACGATACCTATCTTTTTTCTTTTTTTTGTTTTTATTTTTCTATACGCCAGATTTTCCTGATCGTAATAATATTTTACTTTCGCCATATTTTAAAATACCCTATTTTTGCACTTTATAAAGTGTTATTGAAACAAAAATAATAAATGTTTCATTTGTTCGGCCCTTTTTGTAATAATAAATAAAATAATGTGCCTATTCCAGCTATTCGTTGCAAGTTCTCGATCAGCATTCTTTTTTTGTAATGAGCTTGCAGGAGCTTCCTTCAGGTCGCTCTGCCGTCTTTAGAAAAAATAGATTCCTAATATCTCGAAGCTTTCCACTACTGTCTGGGGCATAGAAATCAAAAGATTGAATGATTATAAGATTGAAAAAATCTTTAAATTTTTAAATAAAACCAATGAATTCAAAAGACGTACGTAAACAATTTCTAGATTTTTTTCAAAGCAAAGGCCATCTAATAGTTCCTTCTGCTCCAATAGTTCTGAAAGATGACCCAACTTTAATGTTTAATAACTCTGGGATGGCGCAGTTCAAAGAATATTTTCTTGGAAATGCCACACCAAAAAGTACTCGAATTGCCGACACACAAAAATGCCTGCGCGTTTCTGGAAAACACAATGACTTAGAAGATGTAGGTTTTGACACCTACCACCACACCATGTTTGAGATGTTAGGGAACTGGTCATTTGGAGATTATTTTAAAGAGGAAGCTTTGCCGTGGGCTTGGGAATTTTTGACCGCAGTTTTAAAATTAGATAAAGACCGTTTGTATGTTTCTGTTTTTGAAGGCAACGAAGCTGAAAATGTACCTTTTGACCAAGAAGCTTTTGACATTTGGAAACAATTTGTTCCAGAAGACCGTATCATTCTGGGGAATAAAAAAGATAATTTCTGGGAAATGGGAGATCAGGGACCATGCGGACCTTGTTCTGAAATTCATATTGATTTACGCACTGATAAAGAAAGGGTTGCAGTTTCAGGTCGAAGCTTAGTAAATGCTGATCATCCTCAAGTAGTAGAAATATGGAATAACGTATTTATGGAATTTAACCGTAAAGCGGATGGTTCATTGGAAAAATTACCTGCGCAACACGTGGATACGGGAATGGGGTTTGAGCGTTTGTGCATGGCTATGCAAAATGTGACTTCAAATTATGACACTGATGTTTTTACACCACTTATTGAAAAAGTGGAACAAATTACTGGGTTAAAATATACTTCAAATGAAGTAAAAAACATAAGTGAAGAGCAAAATAAAATTAATATTGCCATTCGCGTGATTGTAGATCACGTGCGTGCCGTAGCTTTCGCTATCGCCGATGGACAATTACCGTCAAATACTGGAGCAGGATATGTAATTCGTAGGATTTTGCGTCGAGCTATTCGTTACGGATTTACATTTTTAAATACTAAGGAAGCTTTTATTTATCAATTAGTAGAAGTTCTGGCGAACCAAATGGGTGAGTTTTTCCCAGAAATTAAATCACAGAGAAACTTAGTGACTAATGTAATTCGTGAGGAAGAGGTTTCTTTCTTGAGAACCTTAGACCAAGG
>JBLIKQ010000122.1:0-7271 GCA_047635475.1 Porticoccaceae bacterium | reverse complement strand
GCCATGTGGGTGCTTACCGGAGTCATTACCGTGATTGCTGCGGTTAGTTATGGAGAGCTGAGTTCCATGTTCCCTAAAGCCGGTGGTCAATATGTATATATTAAAGAGGCTTATGGCAAGTTGATTGGGTTTTTATACGGTTGGAGTTTCTTTGCTGTGATACAAACCGGTACGATTGCAGCAGTGGGTGTGGCTTTTGCCAAATTTACAGCCTATTTGTTTCCAGTGGTTAGCGATAAGAACATGCTCTATGAGCTGGGGGATTTTAATCTGAATGCAGCGCAGCTGGTTTCTATTTTCACTATTATTTTATTAAGTTATGTTAACAGTCGCGGGGTAAAAAACTCTAAAACACTGCAGACAATTTTAACGATAATCAAAATTTTATCATTGGCTGGACTGATTGTTTTTGGTTTCATGGCCGCTAAAGTTGAAGTTTGGGATGCCAACTGGGTTGACGCTTGGGGATCAAAATCGCTTGATGTGGCTACTGGAAACTGGGTACCTATTGGTGGGACGGTACTGATTTCAGCAATTTCGGCTGCACTGGTAGGATCGATTTTCTCGAGTGTGGCTTGGGAAGGGGTCACTTTTATAGCAGGCGAAATTAAAAATCCAAAACGCAATGTGGGTTTGAGTCTGTTTCTGGGTACGATGATCGTATGCTGCATCTATGTGTTGGCAAATTTAATGTACTTGGCCGTCGTGCCTTTGCAGGAAATCGCTACGGCTCCATCCGACAGAGTGGGTGTAGTTGCTTCGCAATACATTTTTGGATCCATAGGCACTGTGATTATTGCTGTTATGATTATGATTTCAACTTTTGCCTGTAACAACGGCTTGATCATGGCAGGAGCCAGAGTATATTATACAATGGCAAAAGACGGTGTTTTCTTTAAGAAAGCTGCTGTACTGAACAAAGCTAGTGTCCCTTCCTGGGCCTTGTGGGCGCAGTGTTTCTGGGCTTCGGCTTTATGTTTGACAGGAAAATATGGTGATTTGCTGGATTTTGTGGTGATTATCGTTTTGATATTTTACATCCTTACGATTTTGGGAATCTTTATTCTGCGCAGAAAAATGCCAGATGTCGAAAGACCATATAAGGCTTTTGGTTACCCATTTTTACCAGGTCTTTATATTGTTGTGGCTAGTGCTATCTGTATCGCCTTGTTTGTCACTAAAACGAGCACGAGCGGCTGGGGTGTGTTAATCATGCTATTGGGAGTTCCAGTTTATTATTTGACACGAAAGAAAGAATAGTTTTTAGAGTAAAGAAAAAAGAAAGAGAAGGAAAGCTTATCTCTTTTTTTTTCTTTAAAATTAAACATAAAAAAAAATCCGTCTCGTTGTAATAACAGGACGGATTTTCTATTTGATACAGGCTGGATCGACGTAAACTTTAAATCTAAAACTTGAACTAAAAACTAAAAACTAAAAATCTGCAATGCGATATCCAACCTGTAATTTGTCTGCTAGTAGTACGTAAAACGTCTTACTTTAGCAATATATTTTGCCAATCTAATTACTTGGTGACTATATCCGTATTCGTTATCATACCAGATGTACAGAACGATATTCTTTCCGTCATTGGAAACAATGGTGGCATTACTGTCATAAATCGATGGTGCCGATGTACCTACGATATCTGAAGAAACCAATTCGTTATTCGTAGAATATTTAATTTGTTCTACTAACTCGCCTTCAAGAGCATATTTTTTCATTATGGCGTTGATCTCATCAATCGAAGTTACTTTGGACACTTCCAAATTCAATATAACCAAAGAACCATTAGGAACGGGAACACGAATCGCATTCGACGTTAATTTACCTTCAAGTGAAGGCAATGCTTTTGCAACTGCTGTTCCTGCACCAGTCTCGGTAATAACCATGTTTAAGGCTGCAGCTCTACCACGACGGTATTTTTTGTGCATGTTGTCTACCAGATTCTGATCATTAGTATAGGAGTGTATCGTTTCTAAATGTCCCTTTACAACACCTAAAGTATCTTCAACTGCTTTTAGTATCGGAGTGATGGCATTTGTTGTACAAGAGGCTGCGGAGAAAATATCTGTTTCGTCAGGGTTATATTCGTTTTGGTTTACCCCATGAACGATATTTGGTACTCCTTTTCCTGGAGCGGTCAATAGTACTTTATGGGCTCCTTTTGACACTAAATGTCTGCTTAAGGCTTCTTTAGTGGTAAAAGCACCTGTATTGTCTATGATTAATGCATTGTCAATTTCATAAGCGGTATAGTCAATATCCTCTGGTGCGTTTGCCGTGATGATATGAACGGTAGTGCCGTTGATGATTAGTGCGTTGTTTTCTGGGTCAGCTATAACTGAACCTTGAAAATCACCATGAATAGAGTCGTAGCGCAACAGCGAAGCTCTTTTTTCAAGGGTTGAAGCATCATTTTTATCTCTGGTTACAATCGCTCTCAAACGCAGTTGGTTTCCTTTTCCTGTTTTAGACATTAGCTCTCTGGCTAATAAACGTCCAATTCTACCAAAACCGTATAGAACTACGTCCTTAGGTTGAACCTCTTCAGAGGACTTGGCTTGTTTTAGTTTGTCCAATACAAAATGTCTAGCATCTTCGTATTTATCTTCTTCCAAAAGGTATTCGTAAGTCAATTTACCAATATCCAGTTTTGAAGGCGGTAAATCTAATGATAAAATAACTTTGGCAATTTCTACCGAAGAAAACACACTAATTGGTTTGCCCACAAATTCACCCGAATACTGATGTAAGTTGATGATTTCGTTTACATTCTTGTCCAGCAATTGATTTTTAAATAAAACCATTTCTATGGACTTGTCATACCATAAATCACTGATGATTTTGATTAACTCGACTCCTGAACGTCGTCTGTCGACTTGAAATGAAACTTCTTTTTGGTACAAAGTTATATTACTCATAGGTAGAAAATTTGTAAAAATTTAGCGATTATTTTTTTAAATTTGGCGCAAAAATACCGATTTCAATCGATTGCGTAAAGTATTTTGTAGTTTTTTTTCAAATAAAAAAGCCGACTTGTTTTTGCAAGTCGGCTTTGATTTTTTTTAAACTGGAATTATTAGATAATAATTCTGAAGATCTCCCCGTTTTTATTGATCATTTCAAGACGGACGCTTTGGCCTTCGTCTTTTTTATTTAAAAGTTTAGAAACCGATTCAATATCTTTTGCTTTTACGTTATCGATGCTCAAAATGATATTTCCTTTTAGCTCGTCGCGGTACTGCGCCAAATTTTCATTTGAGATAGATTTTATTTTTACGCCGTAATTAAGATTAAACTTCTTTTTGTCCACGGCATCAATATTCTCCAGTTCAATTCCCTTGAATTCGGTACTGAAAAATTCGTTTTTGCTCAACACAACCGCAACCGTTCTGTTACTGCCATCTCTGATAAAAGTCACTTGGACTTTGTCGTTGGGTCTTTTGGTATTGATATAGCCTGAAAGATCGGCAAAAGTAGCGATGCTTTGATTATCGAGTTTGATTATGATATCTCCTTGTTGAAGTCCTGATTTTTGGGCACCGGAATTTTTAGTAACGGTACTGATGTAAAAACCTTCTGTCCGGGTAATGCCTAATTCTCTTGAGGCCTTGGCGTTTAGTTCGCCGCCTTCGACACCTAGGATTCCTCTTTGTACATTTCCGAATTCCATAATGTCTTCGATAATTTTTCGGGCAATATTGGACGGAACGGCAAAGGAATAGCCCACGTATGAACCTGTCATCGAGGATATCATGGTATTGATACCTATTAAATCTCCTCGAGTATTTATTAAGGCACCACCGCTATTTCCAGGATTTACTGCGGCATCAGTTTGTATGAAAGACTGAATTCCGCTGGCGTCTAAATTTCTGGCTTTCGCCGAAATTATACCAGCAGTAACAGTTGAGGTAAGGTTGTACGGATTTCCAACGGCCAAAACCCATTCACCCACTTTTATAGAATCGGAATTCCCAAAGCTGGTGTAAGCGAGTTTCTCGTCGGCATCAATTTTAAGTAAGGCGATATCCATTTTGGAATCAGTACCGATGAGTTTGGCTTTGTATGATTTCTTATTATTTAGTGTGATTTCAATTTCGGAGGCTCCTTTTATCACATGATTGTTAGTCACTATATAGCCATCTTCCGAAATAATTACTCCTGATCCCGTTCCTACTTGCGCCTGGGTTTGTCCTCCTTTATAGCCGTAATAATATTCTAGCATGGGGTTAGTAACCGTTTTGTAGGATACGTTTTTGACATGAACCACGGTATGAATCGTCTTCTCGGCTGCTTCGGTAAAATCGAGCACTTCTGGAGACAATCCGACTTTTTTGTTGTAGGAATCAGTTGCTAGCGTTGTTATTGGGATTTTACTCGACGACAACAAGCCATTATTGTCAAATAGTAATTTGTAGGCGCCCAATGTTGTGACTCCGCTTAATAAAGACACTAAAAAAAGCTGGGTAAATCGTTTCATAGTTGAGTTTTTATTTACATTTTTTGAGATGTAAAATTAAAGGGAAAAAGACTTGCAAAAAAGTAGTTTAACGCTCTTTAACAATGATTAACTTTTCATTAATAGTTTTGTACTTTTGTGGGAGACAACTAAAGGACAATGGAAATAGAATTTTTTAAATACCAAGGAACGGGGAATGATTTTGTAATGTTCGACAATCGTACGGATATTTTTCCAAAAGAAAATATTGAATTGATTGCTCATTTATGCGACAGGCGCTTCGGTATAGGTTGTGATGGTCTTATTTTATTAGAAAATGACCCTGATGCCAATTTTAAAATGCTGTACTACAATTCCAATGGGAACCAAAGTACGATGTGCGGTAATGGAGGAAGATGTTTAGTGGCTTTCGCCAAAAAGCTGCAGCTTATTGACAATGACTGTAGCTTTAGTGCTATAGACGGATTGCATAACGCAAGCATCACCCAAGATGGTGTCGTATCGCTGCAAATGATTGATGTTACGGATATAAAAACAGATCTTAATTATATTTTTCTAAATACGGGTTCTCCCCATCACGTGGAATTAGTAGATGATTTGGAGCATTTTGATGTCAAAGAAAACGGAGCGGCGATACGTTATGGTGGCCTGTATGGAAAAGAGGGCAGTAATATCAACTTTGTAAAGCAAATAGACGCAAGCACTTTTTCTGTGCGTACTTATGAACGAGGGGTGGAAGATGAAACTTTGGCTTGCGGAACTGGAGCGACAGCTGTAGCCATCGCGATGAACGCAACTGGCTTGACCACTGCCACTGCAATCGACCTGAATGTCGAAGGCGGAAAACTAGCCGTATCATTTGATAAAAAAGACAATCGATATTCTAATGTTTTTCTAATAGGTCCCGCCAAATTTGTTTTTAAAGGATCGATTGCTATTTAAAGAATAACTAAAAACCGATACCCAAAAGCCTTATGATTAGCCTTAAAGGAGACAACATCTACATACGAGCACTTGAACCCAATGATTTGGAGTTTATTTATGCTATAGAAAACGATCAAACTGTTTGGGAAGTAAGTAACACTCAAACCCCTTACAGTCGGTTTTTAGTGAAACAATACTTGGAGAATGCGCATCAGGATATTTATGAAGCTAAGCAATTGCGATTGGCCATTTGCCGCGACCAAGACTTTCCGGCTTTGGGCTTAATAGATTTATTTGATTTTGATCCAAAGAATAATAGGGCAGGAGTTGGTATCGTGATTAAGGGTGACGATAATCGAAATCAAAATATTGGTTCTGAAGCTTTAGATTTGTTAATTCAGTATGCTTTTTATCATTTAAATTTGCATCAGTTGCACGCAAATATTGGCACCGAAAATGAGGCGAGCAAAGCTCTTTTTACTAAATTTGGCTTTAAATACATCGGTATAAAAAAAGATTGGAACCTTGTAAATGGTATTTACAAGGACGAGGCAGTTTTCCAATTAATTAATCAACAATTTTAACACTTTAGTTTTGAATTTAAAAAAAATTATTACAATTTTATCTATAGGTTTGATCTCTTCCTTAATTGTTTATGGCTTTATTTTGATAGGACAAATTTTTGCTGAGAACACCAAGTTTGATGAGAAAGCAGTCTACATCTTTATCCCAACAGCTGCAAATTTTAATGATGTCAAGAAAATAGTGGCGCCTTATATTCTGCATATAGATCGTTTTGAAATGGTAGCAGATAAAATGAGCTACCCGCAAAACTTGAATTCGGGCCGTTTTTTATTGACCAAGGGGATGAACAGTTATGATTTGGTAAAAAGCTTGAGAAGAAATATACCGCTAAGCTTAGCTTTTAATAATCAGGAAAGGATAGAAAATTTAGCTGGACGGATAGCTTCACAAATTGAACCCGATAGCTTGTCCATATTAACCTCTTTTAAAGACTCCATTTTTTTGAAAGAAAATGGTTTTAATGAAGATAATGTTTTGGCAGTATGTATTCCCAACACTTATGAAATCTATTGGAATATCAGCGCTGATAAATTCCGAGATAAAATGATTAAGGAATATCGTAAGTTTTGGAACAAGGAACGTGTTGCTAAATCTAAGGAACAAGGTTTAACGCCAATCGAAGCGACTATCTTGGCTTCTATAGTGCACAAAGAATCAGTAAAAAAAGACGAAAGATCAAGAATCGCAGGGGTTTATTTGAACCGCTTAAGATTAGGAATGCCACTTCAAGCGGATCCTACGGTAATCTTTGCTATAAAAAAGGAAGCAAATGATTTTGAACGAATAATCAAAAGAGTATTGTATAATGATTTGACAATGGTTTCGCCTTACAATACCTACATTAACACTGGACTTCCTCCCGGACCTATTGCAATGCCAGACATAACTGCTTTAGAAGCAGTTTTGAATCCAGAAAAAAACGATTTTATTTATTTCTGTGCCAGTGTAGATCGCTTTGGGTACCATGAGTTTGCGGCTACATTAGCAGAACACAGTAAAAATGCAAGAAAATACTCGGCTTGGATCAACAGCCAAGGAGTAAAAAGATAGTTTTGATATATAAGAAAAACGTTTTTTTTTACTTTTTTTAGCGCTGGCAATCCAGGACGTTTGCGGGTAGTCTGCAATTTATCGTTTTCTGAAACCGGCTGATAGCTTAAATAGCAAAAGGAAAAACTGGCTGTTTATATCTGAAGCGGTCTTGGCTGCAGGGACATTAATCGGTTTAAACCAACTATGGTATGCCGATTATCGAAAATCTGAATTTCATTTTATAAATGGTAATTCGGATTAGTTGCAAATG
>JBLIKQ010000121.1:0-7283 GCA_047635475.1 Porticoccaceae bacterium | reverse complement strand
ATTATCAATTTTCAATTGATTTACTTTGATGGCAATCATTCTAAAAAGGCAACACTAGACTATTTCGAATTACTACTCCCGACTATAACCAACGAAACAGTCTGGATTTTTGATGATATTCATTGGTCATATGATATGGAGCAAGCTTGGGAAATGATAAAAAAACATCCTAAAGTTACTGTAACAATTGATACTTTTCAATGGGGACTGGTTTTCTTCAGATACGAACAAGAAAAGCAGCATTTTATAATTCGAGTATAAAGAAAACGAACTTAATTGTAATCATAAACAGCTTAACTTTAAAGTTGACCTAATTGTGAAATAAAGAGATCGATATTTCAAGTATTATTGTAACAAAAATGTATTTCAGACAACTTATATTTAATTCAAAAGTCTTTTGTACTTTTAAAATCCAGAAACGATAATTCATCAATTGCAAATACCTATGTCAAACCCATTAATTAAAATTACCAATATCAAAAGAGATTTTGTACTTGGAAACGAAATCGTTTATGTTCTCAAAGGAATTGACTTGAAAATAAATAAAGGTGAATATGTTGCCCTAATGGGACCTTCTGGCTCAGGGAAATCGACACTGATGAATCTCTTAGGTTGTTTAGACACTCCCACATCTGGAAGTTATATCCTTAATGGTAAAGACGTAAGTAAGATGAAAGATGATGAATTAGCCGAAATACGCAACAAAGAGATAGGCTTTGTTTTCCAAACATTCAATCTATTACCCAGAACCACAGCATTAGACAATGTGGCTTTACCCATGATATACGCTGGCTATTCAAAATCAGAAAGAAGTGCGCGCGCCGCTGAGGTACTTACGCAAGTAAATCTTTCCGATAGGATGGATCACCAGCCCAACCAGCTCTCCGGAGGACAGCGTCAAAGGGTGGCCATCGCCAGAGCACTAGTCAACAAACCTTCTATTATCCTAGCAGATGAACCAACAGGGAATTTAGATAGTAAAACATCTGAAGAAATCATGAAACTTTTTAATGATATTCATGCCCTTGGTAATACTGTTATTTTAGTGACGCACGAGGAAGAAGTTGCCGCTTATGCCCACAGAATAATCCGTTTACGCGACGGTATGGTAGAAAGCGATATGAGCAAATAGCGTTTTTGAAGAATTCCTTACTGCTATCCGCTTGTTTCTCATTTCTTTTGAATAAAAAAAATGAAAATTCGCTATGTTGTCTACTGTGCTATTCAATTTCAAGCCGCAATACTATTTAAAACACCAAAAATTATCCTAAAATGAGAATCGCTATACTAAGCTGCGAAAAGCTTCCAAATTTAACACAAAATGACCAACTGTTGATTCCAGCAATGGCAAAAGTTAATATTGAGGCCACTGTCGTGATTTGGAACGACAAAACTGTGAACTGGAGCGATTTTGATTATTTAATTTTCCGCAATACTTGGGACTACTTCGAGAAAGAAGCCGAATTTAACCTTTGGCTTAACCAAATCGAACACTTGGGTATTAAGACTCTGAATTCCATCGACATAATCAAAAAAAACAAGCACAAGTTTTATTTGCGTGAAATGGAAAAGCAAGGTATAAAAATCCTTCCTACTGTTTTTATCGATAAAATGGATACTCTTGACATCGATAAAATAATACCTTCCCATTGGAAAAAAGTAGTGATAAAACCAGCCTTTTCTGCGGGCTCTTATCAAACAGAAGTCTTTGAATTAAAAGATATTCGAAAAATCAACACGGACTACAAAAAAATAGCCTCCGAAAAAGAATTGCTATTACAAGAGTTCATGCCTGAAATTCAAACTCTGGGAGAAACTTCCTTTATCTTTTTCGATAAAAAATTCTCCCATGCTGTCAATAAGAAACCTGCTGCGGGCGATTTCAGAATTCAAGTACAGTTTGGCGGCCAATATACTTTGGTACATCCTAATGCTGAATTAATCGGAAAGGCACAGCAAATTGTCAACACATTTACTGGAGCGCTTTTATACGCCAGAGTGGACGGAATCGTTATAGATAATGAGTTGCACTTGATGGAAGTGGAATGTATTGAACCTGATTTATATTTTAATCTAAGTGAAGGTTCAATGGAACGATTTGTTAGCGCTGTAATAGATTTAATAAAGTAGCTTTGTAAAAACTTTGATAAAATCCACTAAAAAAAAATAAACCCAACATGAAAGTATATACTAAAACTGGAGATACAGGAACCACCTCGTTATTCGGTGGCACACGTGTCTCAAAAGACCATATTAGAATTGAAAGTTACGGTACCGTAGACGAATTAAACTCCTATATAGGACTAGTTCGCGACCAAGAAATGAATTCCCATTATAAAGAAATTCTTGTCGAAATACAGGATCGCTTATTTACAATTGGGGCCATACTCGCTACGCCACCAGAAAAAGAAGTGAAGAAAAACGGGGAACTTCGTTTAAAAAAATTAGGTCTTCTAGAGAGCGATATTGAATTATTGGAAAATGAAATAGACAGTATGGAGAGCGAACTACCTCCTATGACGCACTTTGTCTTACCTGGTGGGCACACTACAGTGTCATATTGTCATCTTTCGCGTTGTGTTTGTCGTCGTGCCGAACGGTTAGCCGTGCATCTAAGTCATAATGAACCTGTAGCTGAAATCGCAATTAAATACCTGAACCGACTTTCTGACTACCTTTTTGTATTGGCACGAAAGTTGTCTCATGACTTGCAAGCTGAAGAAGTTCAATGGATTCCAAGAAAATAATATTGTAGATTGTAGCGTACTGATTTTTGACTTCAGATTTTTTAAAAACTTAAAATCCATTTTAATTAGATTAACCGAATAAATGATTTAAAATATTTTTTTTTTTAAAATCAAAAATCGTTAATCGAAAATCAGAAATCAGTAATAATCAAAACGTTCTTAACTTTTTCAAAAAATAAATAGATTTTTACTTGTCTTTTTCAGTAAAAAAATTATTTTTGCACAAAACTAAATCGACAAAAGATGTATTGGACTTTAGAATTAGCATCCTATCTTAGTGATGCACCATGGCCTGCTAACAAGGACGAACTTATTGATTACGCTATACGTGCAGGAGCTCCTTTAGAAGTAGTTGAAAACTTACAGTCTATTGAAGACGAAGGCGAAATATATGAATCAATGGAAGAAATTTGGCCAGATTATCCAACTGACGAAGATTATCTTTGGAATGAGGATGAGTATTAAAAAATAAGCAAAGAAAAAGTCTCCAAAGAGGCTTTTTTTTTGGTTAAATTTACACTTTACAATAAATTAGAAATACAACCATATTATGAGTTTCATAAATAGCATTATCAAAGCCTTTGTCGGAGACAAGTCGGATAAAGATGTCAAGGCTTTGCAGCCTTACTTAAACAAAATTAAAACTTTTGAAAGTAATTTAATTGCATTATCTCACGACGAATTAAGAGCGCGTACTTTTTTCTTCAAAGATCAACTGCAAGTTGCCCGTGCCGGGATTGATTCTAAAATTGCAACCCTTAAAAAAGAGGTTGAAGCAATTGAAGACATAGACCAGCGCGAAGACATTTATGTAGCTATTGATGCTCTAGAAAAAGAAGCCTACGATTTGTCTGAGAAAACATTACTTGAAATCCTTCCTGAAGCTTTTGCCGTAGTAAAAGAGACAGCGAGACGTTTTAAAGACAACTCAGAAATAAGAGTAACTGCAACCGCAAAAGACAGAGAGTTTTCTGCAAACAAACCTTATGTTTCTCTTGATGGAGATCATTCTGTTTGGCAGAATAAATGGAATGCCGCAGGTAAAGAAATTACTTGGGACATGATTCACTATGATGTTCAATTGATTGGTGGAATGGTACTGCATGAAGGAAAAATTGCAGAGATGCAAACGGGTGAAGGAAAAACATTGGTAGCAACCTTGCCACTTTACTTGAATGCTTTAACCGGAAACGGCGTGCATTTGGTTACGGTAAATGATTATTTAGCTAGACGTGATAGTACCTGGAAAGCACCTTTATTTGAATTCCACGGTATGACTGTAGATTGTATCGACAATCATCAGCCAAGTTCTGAAGGACGTAAAGCAGCTTACAATGCAGACATTACTTATGGAACGAATAATGAATTTGGTTTTGATTATTTAAGAGATAACATGACTCACTCTCCAGGTGATTTAGTTCAAAGAAAACACAATTACGCGATTGTCGATGAGGTCGATTCCGTATTAATTGATGATGCTAGAACGCCATTGATTATTTCTGGTCCAGTACCACAAGGAGATCGTCATGAGTTTAATGAGTTGAAACCAAAAATCGAAAACTTAGTTGCTCTTCAACGTCAGATAGCAAATGGGTTTTTATCCGAGGCAAAAAAACTGATCAAAGAAGGAAAAACTAAGGAAGGCGGCTTCTTGCTTTTAAGAGCCTATAGAAGTGCTCCAAAAAACAAAGCGTTGATTAAGTTTTTAAGTGAAGAAGGAAACAGACAACTTCTACAAAAAACGGAAAACCAATACATGCAGGATAACAATCGTGAGATGCATAAGATTGACGAAGCTTTGTACTTTGTTATTGAAGAAAAAAACAATCAGGTTGAATTGACCGACAATGGAATCCAATTCCTTTCAGGAGATACAGACTCTGACTTCTTCGTTCTTCCAGATATCGGGACTGAAATTGCCGCCATCGAAAAGAAAAAATTAGAAAAAGATGCCGAGGCTGAGGAAAAAGAAAAGTTGTTTCAAGATTTTGGAATAAAAAGCGAACGCATCCACACATTGACCCAACTCTTGAAAGCGTACAGCCTTTTCGAAAAAGATACCGAATATGTAATTATGGACAATAAAATCATGATTGTCGATGAACAAACGGGACGTATCATGGATGGTCGTCGTTATTCTGATGGGTTGCACCAGGCTATCGAGGCTAAAGAAAATGTAAAAATCGAGGCTGCAACTCAAACATTTGCCACGGTCACTTTACAGAATTATTTCAGAATGTACAACAAACTAGCTGGTATGACAGGAACTGCGGTTACCGAAGCCGGTGAGTTATGGCAAATATACAAATTGGATGTAGTAGAAATTCCTACTAACAGAGCAATGGCGAGAGATGACAAAGAGGATTTTATTTATAAAACGACTCGTGAAAAATTTAATGCTGTAATTGAAGATGTAACTGCATTATCAAACGCAGGACGACCAGTTCTTATTGGAACGACTTCAGTTGATATTTCGGAATTATTGAGCCGAATGTTAAAAATGCGAGGTGTAGCGCACAATGTATTGAATGCAAAAATGCACAAACAAGAAGCTCAGATTGTAGAAGATGCAGGAAAATCTGGGGTGGTTACGATTGCTACCAATATGGCGGGTCGTGGAACGGATATTAAATTATCTCCAGAGGTGAAAGCAGCTGGTGGACTTGCGATTGTAGGTACGGAACGTCACGATTCGCGTCGTGTAGACAGACAGTTGCGAGGTCGTGCAGGTCGTCAAGGTGATCCTGGAAGTTCTCAGTTTTATGTTTCACTTGAAGATAACCTAATGCGTTTATTTGGTTCCGAAAGAGTGGCTAAGGTAATGGACAGAATGGGACTTGAAGAAGGAGAAGTTATTCAACATTCAATGATGACTAAATCTATCGAACGGGCTCAGAAAAAGGTGGAAGAGAACAATTATGGTGTACGTAAACGTTTGCTGGAATATGATGATGTAATGAATGCACAGCGTGAGGTGGTGTACAAGCGTCGTCGTCATGCCTTGTTTGGAGAACGTTTGAAACTGGATATTGCTAACATGTTATATGATACTTGTGAACTTATAGTACAAGACACAAAAGCAGCTAATAATTTCAAAAACTTTGAAATTGATCTTATCCGTTATTTCTCAATCACTTCTCCAATTTCAGAAAGCGACTTCTTGAAAGCGACTGAAATAGAATTGACTGGAAAAGTATACAAAGAAGCTTTAAAATATTACACGGAGAAAACGGAACGCAGCGCAAGAGAGGCTTTTCCTATCATCAAGAATATATACGAGGATAAAAAAAACCAGTTCGAACGTATCGTGGTCCCATTTACCGATGGGGTAAAATCATTAAGCGTAGTGACTGATTTGAAAAAAGCATACGAAACTGAGGGTAAACAATTAGTAGCTGATTTTGAGAAAAACATCACATTATCAATTGTGGATGAAGCTTGGAAAAAGCATTTACGTAAAATGGATGAATTGAAACAGTCAGTTCAACTGGCAGTTCACGAACAAAAAGATCCTTTACTAATTTATAAATTTGAAGCTTTCAATTTATTTAACAGTATGTTGAATGGTGTAAACAAAGAGGTGATTTCATTCCTTTTCAAAGGGGATTTACCACAACAAAGCGCACCAGAAATTGAAGAAGCAAAAGAGGTAGTACGTAAAAAAGAAGATTATAAAACTTCGAAAGACGAAATAGGATCTAGCGAAGCAGATAATCGCGAAGCAGGACAAACGCAACAGCGTCAAGTTACTGAAACTATCGTAAGAGAGATGCCAAAGATTAATCGTAATGATACCGTGACGATTCAAAACGTGGCTAACGGACAAACACAAGAAATGAAATTCAAAAAAGCGGAGAGCTTAATAGCCTCCGGTAAATGGGTTATCGTTAAAGGATAGTAGTTCCGTTTTTTTTCAAAATTAAATCCCCAATTGCGAAAGTAGTTGGGGAATTTTTTTGCTATTATTATAGGAGCTATTCCCGCTACATGCTGCAAACAAAGTTCATTGAATCCTATAAAAATAAAAGCAAAGTGAAGTAATCCTTCATATAATCACAAGAATGTCTCCATTTATAATTCGATTTTTAAAATCATATTCATATTGGCTTTTGCTTATCTTTAAACTCAGAAAACAAACACAATATGAACTGGACTGCCAAACCCATCGGGCACAAAACCGAAAAACGCATGGCAGTCTAATTTGAAAAAAATGCTGACTTAATTGCGTGCATTAAACAAATAGAAGGAGCCAGATGGAGCCAATAGAAAGTGCTTTGGCATATTCCTGATACGATAGAAAACCGAGAACGTTTCAACATTACGCCTCTCTCCCACTCGCTACCCTCAGATGAAGCAATAGTCCAAATCGAAAAATTCAAGCAATGGATGCGCTCTAAACGCTATAGCGCAAGCACGATTACCACCTACAGCGACGCTTTGAAATCATTCCTCGTTTTCTACAGAGAAAAACCAGTTGCCGAAATCACTAATGAAGACGTGATTATTTACAACAACGACCATATATTAAAAAACAAT
>JBLIKQ010000120.1:0-7285 GCA_047635475.1 Porticoccaceae bacterium | reverse complement strand
ATTGCAGCGCGCTAGTTCTATTTTATGTTTGTTTTTGACATAAATTTCTGCCAACGCTCTAATTCTATCTTTTTCTTGTGGAGCAATTGCTCTTAAAATACGTGAAGGACGGTTATAGATATCCGCATGTGCATTAAGGCTGAAGCTTTTATCTTCCTTTTGCATGGTGGCATACTTGTTCAGGTCATCAGAACCATAATAGTATGATTCATCATCTAACCAAACAAAATTTTTGTTGGGTAGTACAAACATCCTGATATTGCTATTGTCTGTACCTTTATAAAAAAAGGGGACACTATTAAGTAATCCGGCGTCCTGTTCTTGTAGGTTTGCTAAATTAGCATTGAATTCTTTTAAATCAATTGGCACAAAAGCTTGTGTTTTTAAATTTATAATGCTCCAAAAATCTTCAACTTTATCAGTTTCTGAATTATAACGTTGAAATTTAATACGTGCAAAATCACCAATTTTAATGCAATTGATAAGATGTATGGAAACATTAAAACCGGCCCAACTTATTTTTCTAGTTACTTTATGGTTCTTTACTTCCGTGAGGACAAGATCCCCATTGGCATGTACAGCTAAAATGTTGTTTTTATCAATATTTAAATAATGCGAGGGTAGTGAAGCGTGCGACTCTTGATAAATGCTGGTAGCGTAAGTGTCTTCAATATTTAGAATCTCATCAAACGGAAAACTTTCCGGAACAGCTGTTTTTGGAATGAAATGGCCATGTAGTTTTTTTAACTCGTTCGTTCTGAGATTATCAAGCGTGCCATACATTACGTTATACACATAGGTAACAAGTGTTGTTATTTCTTGTGTGTCGTCATCTATTTGGTCTACATATTGAGGAACCAAATTTATAGAATATAGTTTGTCTTCTGAGGTGTTTAAAATATAACTATCGTTAAGTTTTTGTTTTTTATAAGGTAAAGTACCAGTTGTGTTATAGAGGTATGCTGTGCTATCTCTTACTGATACATATGCTTTGTTTGTAACAGGCAAGACAGCTTCTTCTACATACTGGCCTTTGAGGTCGCCGTTTAAAACCAACTGTTGTGCTTTTGTTGTTAAAGCTATCAGAAAAAAGAGTCCTATTTTGTAGTATTTCATATAATCTAGATTTCTTATGCAGTTTGTAATTTTGTATTTTGAAAATGCATTCAGTTTCAAAAAAGTAGCGCATAGCCTGCAAGTAATAAATAGTTTAAAGTTTTAACTATTCAATTTTTTCATTATTGATATATACTAGAAAATTATCATCTTCAAGAGCTATAATAATATATTTATATTCGCAATAACACACGCAAATGCAAGAATTGCTTGAATATTCTATATGTTCTAAGTATAGTATATTTTTCCTCAGAAACCTTTTTTTAAAATTTACTATAGGAGAAACACTGCTTCAGCAATTTCTTATTGCAGCGATTTTTATTTTAAAGGTGTTTTTTTCATAATTTCTAGATACTATTACATTTTCAATTTCCTTTTCTTCGTCAAAATTAGAGGACTTAAAATTAGCTAATTGAATTTCTTGCCTACTTATCATTGAGGTGGTGAAGAAAAAAATTATATATAAAATGTTTTTCATTGAATATCGATTAAAACAAAATGGTTTTAAAATTAAACAACGATAGTCTTATCAATTTTATATCTGCATTTTTAAAATTATTCGCCAACCTTAATATCGTCGGCTTCTAATACCAACTTAAAAACATTAGATTCATTTACCCTGCTTTTGTAGACTAATTTATATGCAATATCTACTTTCACATTTATTTTGCCTTTAGATAAACCAAAAATCATAGATTTTTTGTTATCCTTTTGAATGATTGATTTTGTAATGATTTCAAACTCATGCTTTCCTTTCGAGAGGTACACTTTATTATGATATTTTATCCCTTTTTTATTCATTCCGAATATTTTCACCACATCATTACCAATCTTTACATATAGTTATTGATGTACTTGTAAAGAACCTAAAACGTGAACAAAATCTACTTCTACTAAACCTCTACTGTTAGATTTTTTCAATTCTACAACAAACTCTTCATTAGATTGGATATTAGATTTTTAGTGATCAGCACAAGAACAAATTAAGGCAGTTTTCTTTATAAGATTTAAATAAATAAAAGCACTAATTTAGAATAAAATAATTAATTTTATTTAGTATTTGATAATTAATGAATTAGTGGGGTTTTTATTTTTTTCAGTTGCAAATGCACTTAGTATACAAGTTTAAAGTATTTTATTGAAAAAATGCTATAAGCCAGTAAAATAATTTCTATAAATATTATTGATTTTATATGATAAAATTTATATTTTAAAGTGCGTTTGATATAAAAACTGATTATATATTTGCAAAAAAAAGCAAAAATTATTATATTTAATATACTGAATAATAAATACTTAACTAAAATTTTATTTATGCTTTCGTAACATACAATTACACAAATTTTTTGCTCTATTGATGATTTTCGCAAAGGTTTTGTTGCTAACTAGAAAAGTCAACTGATTTCTAACGGTAATTGTTAACTAACTATAAACTAAGACAAGCTATAACCACTCTATAATATGTGCTTTATAAGTAATTTTATCCCTAGTTAATTTAGAGTATACAATAAAATCTATTAAAAATAGGAAATGTTAATGTATAATTATTTAATTAAAAAATTTTTATTACTTTTAAATTATTATATATTTTAATCTAAAAAGAATGCTATGAAAAAAATTGTTTTATTATTTTGTATTTTTTGTTGTTTATATACTCATGCAACAAAAAGAGCTCTAATTATTGCTGTTGGTGATTATCCTAGCGATTCACGCTGGGGAGATATTAGTTCTGCAAATGATGTTCCGTTAATAAAAAGCAGTCTCTTAAATAATGGTTTTTTAGATGGAGACATTACTGTTTTATTTGATGCGGATGCTACAAAACAGAATATTTTGAGTGCGTTAAAAAAACTGCAATCAATAACCAAAAAAGGAGATATTATTGTAATTCATTATTCTGGTCATGGGCAACAGATTTTTGATGATAATGATGAAGAAACTGATGGTTTAGATGAAGCTATTGTTCCTTATGACGCTTATGCTTATTTTTCAGAAGGGGTTTATGAAGGAGAAAATCATTTAAGAGATGATGAAATAGGGAATATCATTACCAATTTTAGAAACAAACTAGGAGAAAACGGACAATTACTAGTTTTATTAGATAGTTGTCATTCTGGATCTTCAACGAGAGGAAGCATTGCCAGAGGAGGTTTGCCCTCTTTTGTACCCACAAATTGGAAATTTGATAAGGATGAGGATAAAACGAAAGGAAGTGCAATGTTTGAAAGTGTAAATTTAGATACTAATGCAGCTCCTTTTGTTATGATTACAGGTGCATCTGCTAATGAATTAAATTACGAACATGAAGGGTTTGGCTCTCTTAGTTATTCCTTTTCTAAAGCCATGACCGATTTAGGAAGCGATTTTACATACAGGCAATTATTTTCTAAAATTAGTGCTAATATGAACGTAATTTCTCCAAATCAAACACCAACAATTGAAGGAGATATAGATTATAAATTATTTAATGGAGAGTATGTAGAGCAACAGAAATATTATGAAATAACTCAAATTTCTACACCAAATATTATTCAAATAAACTCGGGAAAATTAAATGGGTTATTTAATAACACCACCGTAAATATATTGGCTTCGGGTACTAGTAAAGTTGATGCTTCTAAAATTATAGCTACAGGTACAATAACCAGTGCCAACTTTAACTCAGCTACAATTACATTGGACAAAGTTCTAGAAGGCAAAAATCAGAAAGATTATTGGGTATTTATAGACAAACGCACTTATGGTGATGATAATTATGCGTTAAACGTTTATATGGATAAAACGGTAGAAGAAAAAATAATTAAAGAAGGTGTAAGTGCTTATCTCACAGAAAATCAATTGGGAGATGTGGTATTAGACGCATCAAAAAGTGATGTTATTATTACAAAAGAAGGAAGATCCTATGTTTTAAATTCCTCCAAAGGTTTTGTTCCGTTAGATAATATATCTAATAATAGAGGGGTTAATAACCTTGAAGTAATTAATAATAAACTCTTTAATTATGCTCATGGTCAGTATCTTAAAAACTTGAGTTTAAAAAATCATGAATATGAATTTGAGTTTAAATTACTTCCTATAAAATTCAATCAGTCTACAAATAAAATTGATTCATTTTTGCCTGAAAATTCATTTTATGGTCAAAGTGGTATATTTCAAGTAAAACCGGGTGAAAGTTGGGTAGCCTTACAAGTTACAAATAAAAGCGAGAAGCCTATTTATTTTAGTATTATTGAAATTAATTCTAATGGAGAAATAAATCCATTTTTACCAAATAGCAATTCTAATTGTAGGCTAAGTGATAATGATCGTAAACTTGAACCAGGGAAAACAATGACTTTTAAAAGCTGTGTTTTTCAATTTGGACCACCCTATGAGCGTTTATTATTAAAAGGGTTTGCTACCTCAACACCTATAAACTTTCAGCCAACAGTCGAATCTAGAGGTAAAGTAGGTGCAAGAAGTATTTCTAACCCACTAGAAAATTTTATTAAAAAAAGTTACGCAGCTTCTAGAGGTGCTCTTGGAACTAGCAGCTCAGATGATGTAGATGGTTATAGCACAGAGTTTGTATATGAAATTATAAAATAAAAATTTTTAATTAATTTTTTTTATATATATTGCATAATAAAAAATTTTAAAAATGAAAAAAATGAAAAAATTATTATTGATTCCAGTATTGTTATTTGCTCTTTCTTTTAACACTTTTGCGCAACAAAAAGAAATGAAAACAGTTGATTTGAAAGCAAAAAAAATGGACAAAGCAAGAGGTGAAAATCCAAAAATAAAACAAGAATTTGTTTTTAATGCTCCTGATGTTGCAGTGCAAAAACCTGAAGAAACTCGAGGTAGTTTCTGTACTGTAAACACTATTAATGATACTGGATATACCGTTTATGTTTATGTAGATGGCGATTATAAAGGATATGTAGATCCATGGTCTGAAGGTGACGTTACAGTTGGTAAAGGATATACTACTATTTATGTGAGAACATCGGGAGGCACTTATTACTGGGAGAAAGAAGGTAACTGCGATTATTATTATAACTATAGAATCGAAATATAATCCATTTCAAGTTTTTATAAATTTAAGACTAGAACTGTTTTATTTATTGCGTTTCTAGTTTAGAAAATTTAGACTCTTTGTTTACATTTTAAAACATAAAATAGTTTTAAGAATAAGATAAAAAATCCAGTTGATTATTAAAATAATCTTCTGGATTTTTTTGTTTTTAATATCTTATAACATCAATTAACTTACAAACTATGAAAAACATTGTATACCTATTTATTATAAGCATATTTCTTTCCTCAATTAAAGGAGGCCTTGGTGGTTACAGAAAAGCAAACCCTGTAAATATCCATGTTATTGCTATAGGGATTGACAACGTCCCTGTTTTTGATGGACAGCCAAGTAATTTTAAAAACTGTGTAAATGATGCAAAAGCAATAACAGCGAAAATACTTAAAGATAAAATACCACGCGTATTAGTTAAAACAACTACAACAGGAACTAGAGGTTTTAATACAAATAAAGAAGCAAAGGATTTATTGAAAACAAAGGATACAACTAAAATAGTTACTCATTTGTTATTAAATGAAAATGCAACACTTCAAAATATTAAAAATGCTTTTAAAGAAGTGATTAAAAACAGTACTACCAACGACTATTTTGTATTTTATTTTGCCGGAATGTCATTACCAGTTAAGAATGGCGAAACAATTCTAATTCCACATATAGCTAATTCTGATAAAAAAATTAAAATAAATGACTATAAAACGTATGATCATTTAAGTTTAGTTGAACTAGCAAACTATATGAATCAAATTGCAGCTGCAAAGCAATTCATTATTTCAGAAGCAGGACCTGGAAAAGAATTTGCAAACAACCTACAATCTGCATTATTTGAATCTGATATTGAACTAGCCGAAAATTCAGAACGCAATAGAGTTATTTTAACTACGATAAGTTATGGGTATGATTCTTCAGATTGCAATCCTTCTCATGGTCCTTTAACTAATTATATTTTAGAAAGTGGTAATATGTTAGACGTTTTTGAAAACTATTATAACTACGAATATAAATTAAACAAAACTGAAATAAAGTGTTCTCCTAGAGGAACTAGATACTACTATTTAACCCAAGAGAAAGATTATACAGACATCTTAAAAAGGCATCAAGCGAAAATATCGGGTACTAGAGGAGCGATTGCAAAAAAACTAAAAAATGACAAAAAGACAGAACTAGGTGATACAGAAACCTATGCTTTAATTATTGCTACAAATATTTATAATGAAAACCAACATAGTTGGGGAGATTTAAAAAACCCACTGAATGATGCAAATTCCATATCAGAAATATTAGAAAATAAATACAATGTTAAAGTTAGCAAACTTTACAATGAACCAAAAAAGGAAATTCAGAAAGGGATTATTGCCTTAAAGCAGCAAATAGATGCCAATGACAAACTACTCATCTTTATTGCTGGACACGGTTATTTTAGTGAAGATTTTGCGCAAGGGTATATTGTTACTACAGATACCAAATCTTTAGAAGATGATACTACGTTAGATTCCTACTTTTCAATGTCTAGCCTTAATAGTTTATTAGATGGTTTTCCTTCAAAGCAAATATTTACAGTATTAGATATTTGTTATGGTGCCTCTTTTGAAATTAACAATGCCGATTTACCCATAGAGAATTACAGTAATACTAAAATAGATAATGGCATCGAAAACTTTATAAAAGAAGTAGATAAAAGTTATTCTAGAATTATGTTAGCTTCAGGAGAACAAGAAGTACTGGACTATTGGAAACCGAATGAAAAACACTCTCCTTTTGCCGATAAACTCATCAAAGCATTTGAACAAGAAAAAGAGTTTATTTCTCCGGGTAAAATTTATTCGTATGTAAAAGGGAGTGCCACAATGCCCATTTTAAAAAAATTTGGCAAGCATGAAGTGACAGGTGATTTCTTGTTGAAAGTTGCTACAATAGATTAAAAATAGATGATTTGTTTAATAAAACAAACAGTGTAGACTAAATATAAAGACACATTAAAAAATGGGTTGATTTTGTGTTAGTTGAATAAAAAAAATGCTAATGAAAAATTTAAAAATCATTCTAATAGTATTTCTCTTTTATGCATACAATGGCTATTCACAAACCCAT
>JBLIKQ010000119.1:0-7290 GCA_047635475.1 Porticoccaceae bacterium | reverse complement strand
CGAAACGATCTGATATTATCAATTGGTGCGGTTGCCATTTGCGGCAATTCGATAGTTGTAAATGATTTTTTGGAACTTTTTGTCGAGCAAAATAACTACAAAATAGAATCAGTGCCCATTCACGGTATTTTGAAGGGGGGTAAAGAGAGAAAACTTAGCGAGAATGAAACTGTGATTCAGTTCCTTGACTTTATTAAAGATGCGACCTTGGTCGGTCACCATGTGCGTTTTGATATCAGGATGGTCAATGCAGCATTGCGGCGAATGGGCTTGGGGAAACTAAAAAATCGTATTGTGGATACTGATTTAATGTATCAGAAATTTAAAGGCTTACAAGAAGATCAGCATGCTAGTTTAGACGAGTTGTGTGAGGTTTTTAAAATCCAAAAAAGTGATCGGCATACTGCTACGGGTGATGCATTTATTACGGCTTTGATTTTTTTGCGCCTTAAAAACAAATGGAGAAAGTAGAGTCGTCTATCAGATGAGATTTATGACCCAACAGTTTTTATTATTATCTAGTAAAGCATTGTATGTTATGAAATTCACTTATAAATATCGAGAAATTCTTTAATTCAAAACTTTCGTAATTTCACATAAGCTGACGGTGACTTACCTTTGATTGATTTAAATTGTCTATTAAAGTTAGACATGTTGTTAAATCCGCTTGAGTAGGCAATATCTGAGATGTTTTTATTTTTATCTTCGATTAACATTTTGCAGGCGTAACCAATTCTGATTTCATTTAAAAATTCAAAATATGTTTTATTTGTAATTTTTTTAAAATAACGGCAAAACGCGGCCTTATTCATATTGATTGATGCGGCGACATTTTCAAGACAAATTGAAGAATCATTGAAATTATTTATTGAAAACTCATATACTTTTTCTAAACGGCCTTTGGGAAGGTTAATGGATTTTACAAATCCAGGATTAGCAATGAACTCAAAGTCCTTGTCTTTCTCTATAATGTTTAACATTTGAAAGAAGAGAGTCATTCTGTTGAAGCTATCGGCTTCAGTTATTTTCCGCATTTTTTTTAATACATCCGCATTTTTTTTAGCGTTTCTAAAAATCATTCCTCTTTTCCAATTATTAAATAATTTGTTTAATGGGCGGAATTCAGGTATTGAATCTACAATTTTAGTAATTATTTCCACCGAAAAATGAAGTGTATAAGCTTCTTTCACACCTTTTTTAATTATATCTGTTTGATTTAATTTGGGCACTAGCATATGCGGCAGAGTTGCACCAAATAGCATTAAAGAGCCTTCATCATAAGAAAGTATTTTGTCTCCTATGTATGCGGTGCCAGAATGTTTTGTAATATATAAAATTTCATATTCGGTATGGTGATGCCACAAACTATATGCTTCAGGATATATTTTAGAATCTATAACAAATGATTCTTGGTTAGAAGGTTTTATTTTATGTAATAGAATAGATTTCATAGTAAATACATTTTGGTATTAAAATAAACATATTGCAAATTTAGTATTATAATATGCAAATAATCTTCTTTTCTAAATCTATAAATACTGATAAATTTGCGAAAAATTAAGTTCGAATACGATTTCGTATTTAACTATTAATAAATTTTTAACTAAAAAACATAAAATAAATCCGTTAAAAGCTAAATTTTATAAACATAGGTTAGTGTTGAAGCTATAAGTGCCTAGATACTCATCAAAAAGAAAGCAAATTGATGCTTCTTAATATGTGTTAAAATTGAAAGCAGTCAGACCATTTAATAAAAATAGAAACAATATAATTGCAATGTCTATTTGAGTATGGAACGATAATGTTGTGATTTTTAGGATAGAAATTTTTGGAATTGGTGTTTAGAAAAAAGACAGGTTTAAAAATATATTTTGCGAATGTAATTTCGTCTGTACTTTTTTGATTTCTTGTTTGAAGAGCGGTTTATTTTAACATCTAATTAAAGTAAGAGTAAATGGTAAATGTTTCTATTATGAGTGTGTCGATTCAAGCCTTTTTGGCTTTATTTTCCTTTTTCCTGCCTTGTATAGTACTTGTCAGTTTCAAATTTAATAATTACAATAAATGATAACACTAGAAGAGGTTAGAAGAAGAGTTTATAAATTTGGAGGCAAAGCTACTGATGGTAATAGCACTATGAAAAACCTTCTTGGTGGTAAAGGAGCTAACTTGGCTGAAATGAGCTTAATGGGAATACCAGTTCCTTTTGGTTTTACCATCACAACTGATACCTGTACGGAATATAACCAGCTAGGAAGGGACAAAGTTATTTCTCTATTGAGAGAAGAGGTAGAAGTTGCCGTTGCTGAAGTTGAACGTAGTATGGGTACTAAATTTGGTAGCAATGAAAACCCTTGCTTACTTTCAGTTCGATCTGGATCAAGAGCCTCTATGCCTGGTATGATGGATACCGTTCTTAATTTAGGAATGAACGATAGTTCAGTTGAAGGTTTGATTGCCAAAACTGGAAACGCAAGATTTGCATGGGATTCTTATCGACGTTTCGTTCAGATGTTTGGGGGTGTAGTTTTAGGTGTTGGGGCTAAATTAAAAGAGGACATGGATCCTTTCGAAGAAATTATTGAAAAAGCAAAAGAAAAGAGAGCTGTCGAATTGGATACTGAACTCGATGTTGAAGATTTAAAAAAAATGGTTTCTGATTTTAAAGCTCTATGTGAAACTCAAACTGGTGAAAAATTTCCCGAAGACCCTTGGGATCAACTGTGGGCCAGTATTACTGCCGTATTTGATAGCTGGATGAACCCTAGAGCTATTTATTATAGAAGGATGAATCAATTTTCTGATGCATGGGGAACCGCAGTTAATGTACAGGCAATGGTGTACGGAAATATGGGATCGAACTCTGGCACTGGTGTTGCATTTAGCAGGGACTCCGCAACTGGAGAAAACATTTTTAATGGTGAATATTTAATTAATGCACAAGGCGAAGATGTTGTCTCTGGGGTTAGGACACCACAACAAATTACTTTAAGAGGTTCTCGAAAGTGGGCGGAAGCGATTGGTGTTTCTGAACAAGATAGAAAGACGAAATACCCTTCATTGGAAGAAGTGATACCCGCCGTTTATGAGGAATTAGTTAAAACTCAGGATATTCTTGAGAAGCACTATAATGACATGCAAGATATGGAGTTTACTATTCAAGAAGGTAAATTTTGGATGCTACAAACTCGAAATGGGAAACGCACCGCGGCAGCTATGGTAAGAATTGCTATAGAATTATTGGCTGAAGGGAGGATTGATGAAAAGCAAGCATTATTAATGCAGGAGCCTTCTAAGTTAGAAGAACTTTTACACCCTGTTTTTGACACTTCAGCAATCAAAAGTGCTACTGTTTTAACGAAGGGAATGGCTGCGTCTCCTGGCGCCGCATCCGGTCAGATTGTGTTCTTTGCGGATGAAGCAAGTAAATACCCCAATTCAATTCTTGTTCGTATAGAAACTTCGCCTGAAGATTTAGAAGGAATGAATATAGCGGAAGGTATTTTAACCGCTCGTGGTGGTGTAACTTCCCATGCTGCTGTTGTGGCACGAGGAATGGGAAAATGTTGTGTTTCTGGCGCTGGCGCCATAAGCATTAATTATAAAACTAGAATAATGACCATTGGAGGGAAGGAATATTCAGAAGGAGAATGGATTTCTTTAAATGGTTCAACTGGTGAGGTTTATGAAGGTAAAATTAAAACAAAAGATGCTGAATTAAGTGGTGACTTTGAGATTTTAATGAAATTGGCCGACAAACATAAGACACTAGGAATTAGAACAAATGCAGAAACAGCGAGAGAATGTAAAGTGGCGCTTAAATTTGGGGCTGAAGGCATTGGACTTTGTCGTACTGAACATATGTTTCTGGAAGGTAAGAGGTTAACTGGTGTTCGTGAGATGATTTTGGCCGATGATGAAGCCGGGAGACGAAAAGCATTAAATAAATTGTTGCCTATACATCGTCAAGATTTTAAAGAGATATTCCGTGCAATGGCAAATCTTCCTGTAACAGTTCGATTACTTGACCCGCCTTTACATGAATTTATACCTCATGAAGACCAAAACCAACGGGAAATGGCAGATGAAATGGGAGTTTCTGTTGCTGTTATTAAACAAAAAGTGGAAGATTTAAGGGAATTTAATCCAATGCTTGGACATCGTGGATGCCGATTAGGAATCACTTATCCTGAAATTACTGAAATGCAGGCAAGAGCAATTGTTGAAGCAGCATTAGAATTAAAAGCGGAAGGAATTAAAACATATCCTGAAATTATGATTCCTCTTATTGGTACAGTGAAGGAATTTGTACTCCAAAAAGAACTTGTAAGAAGCGTAATTGATAAAGTTTTAGAGGAAAAGGAAACTAAAATGGACTTTTTAGTTGGAACTATGATCGAAATTCCGAGAGCTTGTCTAACGGCTAATGAAATTGGTGAAGTAGCCGAGTTCTTTTCTTTTGGAACCAATGATCTCACCCAAATGGGTTTTGGATACTCACGTGATGACGCTGGAAAGTTTCTGCCTATTTACATTGAAAAAGGCATTTTAAAAGCGGATCCTTTTCAAGTATTGGATCAGGAAGGTATTGGTCAGTTGATAGAAATAGGAACTAATAAAGGGCGAGCAGTGAACCCCAAGCTAAAAATAGGCATTTGTGGGGAACACGGAGGGGAGCCAAGTTCCGTGGAGTTTTGTCACAGAATTGGTATGGACTACGTAAGTTGTTCACCATTTAGGGTGCCAATTGCACGTTTAGCAGCTGCGCAAGCTGCGCTAAGATAGCGTCATATTGTTTTCGGTAGTACCGTAAACTTAATTGTCGCATAATTCAAATTGGGGAAGTAGATTGTTTGTGTATTGTGATGTATTGAAGTAGGTTCAAAAATGAACCGTTACATTAATAGATAATTAACATGTTGCAGATTCAAAACTATAATGTGCAAATGATCTACTTTTTCATGTTGTTAATGCCAAATAAACAACCAACATAACTTTATTAAAAAAGAAATAAAGTAAAAATGCTATTAATCATGGCATCCACTATCAATACTTACAATGTAAGTAGGGATAATTCTGCTTTAGAAATAAGATCTTTTAAAAACAGTCGTTTTGCACTTCGATTTTGAATTGTCGGACTAGCAGTTTCAAAATAAATATTCGAATGACTATGCGGATGAGTACATATTTGACACTAACTTTTTCAGAGTGGAAATAAATCCTGAATTAGAGTTGCCAAAAGACCAAACACTTAACGATTACCTTATCCTATCGAAAGAGGAAAGTATATTAGGATCTTATTGAAAAGTCTTGATTATTAATAACATTAGGTATCCGAAAAGTGATAAAGAGAAAGCTAAAAATGCTCTATCATTAATGAAAAAACTAATGGAATTAAAATCTAAATACTCCCTTTCAATTTTAATACTGGCGCATACACCAAAGAGAGATTTGTCAAAGCCAATCATAACGAATGATTTGCAGTGAAGCAAGATGCTCATTAATTTTTGTGATAGTTCGTTCACTATTGCGGAGCCCAACCAAGACAAAGAAATTAGGTACATTAAACAAATTAAGTAGCGGAATTGTAAGCAAATTTTTGATGCGGATACTGTTTGTGAATGTCAGATCATCAAAGAGCATAACTTTCTTCAATTAGCGTTTGTAAATTATGTAATGGAAGCATCTAAAATCCTGTTTTGTTTGTTGTTTTGGTTCCTCTTTAGGGTTCTAATATTGTACGCAATCTCTTTTATTTGCTTTTCAAAATCTGACTTAATCCATTGTTTATTTAGATACGTTTTTTCGATTTTTTAGAATACTTTACGGTCTATGTGATAATAGTATTTTTAATCTGTTATTGTCAAAAGATTGACATATGTTAGATCTAAAAAAAATATCAAAAGCATCGATTTATATTACATAAGATATTGTTAAAGTGCCAGTTTTTGAATAATACGATAAGTCGTTGGGTATAGCATTAAAAAAAAACCTTTATATCTCTATAAAGGTTAAATTTTTAATGTTTTTAATTTAGCATTTTGACCACTTTTTTTTACAAGACATTTGGGTTTTCATTCCTGTAACTTGGGTTTTCATTTCGTACAACATTACGCCTGCTGTAACTAATTTGATAGCTAATTTGATAATTTGTACACTTTTCATCATTATGTTTTTTATTGGTTTCTTTCTTTGTACTAATGTAATTGATTTTAGCTTAAGTTTTCCGTTTCTACTGGTAATAAAAATCATTCTTTCAGCAAAGATTACTAAAGGTTGATACTAACTTGGAATTCATCTATTTTTAAAGATGATTATTATTTGTTTTTTTACTACCCAGCGTTGTAAATGTGCTGCTTATCATCGGAGGATATGCGGAAAGTTGTGATTCACCATCAAATATTTGCCAACTTAAGTCGATATTTTGATAATCAGCATTTTCAAGAGATATTTGTATCTTTTGTATTAGGGAAACATACTCTATCGCTTCATTTCCACCAATCGAAATAAAAACCGTAATAGCTGGTAAATCGAAAGATTAATTTAGAGAAAATTGAGAAACTGTCTGCTTTCATAGGTTTTCATTGTCCCAATAAAAAGCAAGACTGTTTATGCCAAATCGAGTGAAGTAACCATTAGAATTCATAAAACAATAGATTGTAAATAACCCTCCTTGATAGTGTCTCATAAATCCTCGATCGGTATTTGTTTTATAATTTCTGTCAATAAATGGGATTATTTCGGTTTTACGACTTTTTATGAATGTAGCTGCTCCTCTAGACTTTAATCCTCGTTGCACGAAAACTCAACGTTTTTCTTAGGCTCTCTTTCTAGTATTGAATTAAAGGATAATTTATCGTCCAAAACATATAAAAGTGGATAATAAATTGTATTTTTTATCCATTAAATTGTAAAAAAAAGGTATAATTGATTATTCTTTTCCCATAACATCATAAAAAATTGCATTGTTTGGTTTTGGTATTCATTCTGTTGGCTCTAATTTTTGACTAAATGCTATTATACTAAAAACCAGCAGTAGAATTGTGACTGGGATCAGTTTCTTTAGCTTTGAAACCTTCATTAAGATTCTTCTTTATGATTTAATAAAGTTATGTCTTGTTCTGAAATAAATTTAAACGGGACATTTATTCTAATTCAATAATGCCAAGGAAAGTATTTTTTATGGTAACTAGTAAAAAGCTTTTTTGCGGAGGCGGCCCGAAAAATAAAGCTTCTATTAACAAGTACCACACGAAATGATTTGTGCGGTAACAGGGTCAAATATTGAAC
>JBLIKQ010000118.1:0-7304 GCA_047635475.1 Porticoccaceae bacterium | reverse complement strand
TTGCCTTGTGGATTGCATTATTTGACGATTCGTTTGCCTTGCCAATGGTGGCGCGGTGTGCGTATTTAATCGCCGCAGTAGTTGTCTCAGTAACGGCCTATCTTCGCTTCTTGTTGACGGCTGTACTTGTTGTCTTCTCGAATCACTATTTTCCCTCTTTATATCCCTTATCGATACCCTGTGCGGTGCAGTGCGCCATCTAAAATCCCTACCTCCATAAGTGCTTCTATAAGTTCATTCTCTTCTATTCTTAATCACAATTGCTGAAGTAGTCCTTCTCATTACATAATAAGGGTGATGCGAAGGAAAGTGTATGTATGACGTCCTGCGATAGCGATTACTTCTATAATAATGATTATGATAAGTCCAATAATTGTAATATAAAATTGGCCTCCACGGATTCCAAAACACCGGATAGTACCCCCAATGCCGCGGAGAAACATAAATTGAAAACAACGGGGAGAACAAAAGTCCGATAATAGGCCAGTCATATAAATAAACAATAGCATTCCAGTACCCATTATTATTCACAATAATTGTTTGCTCACCAATTTATACTGGGTTTGGGATTTCGAAAACTTAGCGTACAGAAGGCTCCACAACATGATCCTTTCCATGTAAATCTTCGTCTCCAATAACTTAGGCAATAACATTCTTCCCATTATTCTTGCTTACAACTATAACGGCGACATCTTGAAATTGATTGCTATTAATGGAAACCCTATACACGAAAGAATAAAAACGTCCTTGATTATATGAAATCATAGAAATATAATCAACCACATTGTCATTATTCAAATCCAAATTATTCACATTAGAATCTCTCAAATTCAGTTGTCTTTCAAATTCCTCGATTGTCTTTGAGTTTTGAAAAACATCCAAAACAGCATCAAGGTTGAGGCTGTCTCCTGGTAAACCTAAGGATACAATGGCGTTCTCAACTTGGGAAAACAAAGGAGAAAGAACTCCATAAACCCAGCATTAGCACCAAAAAGCTTATAATTATCTTTTCCATGGTTTATAATTTAAATTGCTGTATGAAAACCTTACTACAAGACACAAAATTAAATTACTTAGTTTGTTTACTTACAGCATTTTAACTATTTTACATCAATTATAAATAGTACCAAAAAAAACATTTAAAAACTTACAAAAACAACAAAAAAGGCATACGCATTGAGCGTATGCCTTTTTATTCTAATATTAGTTCCTTTGATTTAAAACTGAAATACCATGCTTCGCTATTTCTCAATATCTCTCATGCTCTCCATTTTCTTGTTTGCCAAGAAGCCTGTAATATCTTCAAAATGCTCTACGACCCTTTTGTTTCCAAATTCAAATACCTTAGTTGCTAATCCATCTAAGAAGTCCCTATCATGGGAAACTAATATCAAAGTTCCGTCAAAGTCACGCAAGGCATCTTTGATAATATCCTTAGTTTTCATGTCCAAATGATTTGAAGGTTCATCCAGAATCAATAAATTAACTGGCTCCAGCAATAACTTAATCATCGCAAGACGTGTTTTCTCTCCACCAGAAAGCACTTTTACTTTCTTGGTAACATCGTCACCATTAAACATAAAAGCGCCTAAAATATCCTTAATTTTAGTGCGAACATCTCCTACAGCAATATCATCTATGGTTTCGAATATCGTCGCGTTTTCATCTAACAATGACGCTTGATTTTGAGCAAAATAACCAATTTGGGCATTATGACCAATTTCTAAACTTCCGCCATTGATTTCGATTTGTTTCATGATGGCTTTAATCATTGTCGATTTCCCTTCACCGTTTTTACCAACGAAAGCTACTTTCTGACCTCTTTCAATAACGATATTGGCATCCTTAAATACCACGTGATCACCATATGCTTTTGACAAGTCCTTAACAATTACAGGATATTGTCCCGAACGAATCGCAGCGGGAAATTTTAATTTTAAAGCTGAAGTATCCACTTCATCAACTTCAACTATTACTAGTTTATCTAACATCTTAACCCGAGATTGAACGGCATCTGTTTTTGAGAATGTTCCTTTAAAACGGTCAATAAAAACCCTGTTGTCTGCAATCATTTTTTGCTGCTCATCATATGCTTTTTGTTGGTGCATGCGACGGTCTTTTCTCAGTTCCAAATAATGAGAATATTTGGCTTTATAATCATATATCCTTCCCATAGTCACTTCTATAGTACGGTTGGTAATATTGTCGACAAAAGCCCTATCATGAGAAATTACTACAACAGCCTTTGCTGAATTAATCAAGAAATCCTCTAACCACTGGATACTTTCAATATCCATGTGATTGGTAGGCTCATCTAGCAAAATCAAATCTGGTTTTCGCAAAAGGATTTTTGCTAATTCAATTCGCATTCTCCAACCTCCAGAAAACTCAGATGTTTGACGCGTAAAATCTTCGCGTGCAAAACCCAAGCCAATCAATATTTTTTCGATTTCGGCTTCATAATTCACTTCTTCAATCGCATAAAACTTCTCGCTCAAATCAGAAACTCTTTCGATCAATTTCATGTACCCATCACTTTCGTAGTCGGTGCGAATAGTAAGCTGTTCATTGATTTCATCTATCTCTACTTTCATGCTAAAAATTTCGCCAAATGCTTTTGAGGCTTCTTCAACGACAGTGGCTCCATCAGTAGTTAATAAATGCTGCGGCAAATAAGCAACGACTGCATCTTTGGGCGCAGAAACATTTCCTGTCGATGGTTTGCTTTGTCCGGCTATTATCTTCAGAAGCGTTGATTTACCCGCTCCATTTTTACCCATCATGGCAATCTTATCATTCTCATTAATAGCAAAGGACACATCACTAAAAAGCGTTGTGCCACCAAATTGAACGGAAACATCGTTAACTGTAATCATTGTAGTATTATTTTGTGGATTCGGTCATTCGCCTATCTGAAAACCAAGTTATTTTAAAGAATGCAAAGATAGATTAATTAAGCACTTGTATAAAATAAAAGCTTCCGAAAACAGACGACAATAATCCTGTTTTCGGAAGCTTCCTAAAATATATTTTCTTGAAACCTATTCCTTATCTTTTTTATTTATAGTATTCCATATTTGTGCATTTGAAACCCCAATATCTTCGGGATGAAACGTTGGGTCTTTCCCTTCTTTTCGCTGTTTCTCATAATCTCTTAATGCAGCCAACGCTGGTTTTTGTAATAGAATAATTGCTATAATATTAAACCAAGCCATAATTCCTACCCCTAAATCGCCGATGTTCCAAGCTAACTTTGCCTGATTAATAGAACCATACATGATAACCAACATCATCACAACTTTCAGCAAGTGAGTATAAATTGGTGATTTTACGTTCCTTGTCAGGTACGAAATATTTGTTTCGGCAATATAGTAATAGGCCAAAATCGTAGTAAAAGCGAAGAAAAACAAAGCAATAGCAACGAAGTAAGATCCGAAACCTGGTAAAACACTATCCATAGCACTTTGAGTATATCCTGGCCCCACAGTAACATTTTTAGCTCCTTCATACAAAAATCTTGAGGCACCTCCAGTTCCAAAACCTGGATTCTGAACATTATATTTTCCTGTTATTAACAACATAAACCCAGTAGCAGAACAAACTAATAAAGTATCAATATAAACTGAGAACGACTGCACTAAACCTTGCTTGGCAGGATGTGAAACATTTGCTGCTGCTGCAATATGAGGTGCCGTTCCTTGTCCTGCTTCATTAGAATAAATACCTCGTTTTACGCCCCATTGAACAGCTAGACCAAAGACAGCGCCAAAACCGGCTTCCATATTAAAAGCACTTTTAAACACTAATGCAATAACCCCTGGAAGCTGATCAATATCAACTACTATTATCACTAATACAATTATAATATAAGCGATAGCCATTATCGGTACTACGAATTCAGTGAACTTAGCAATTCTTTTTACACCGCCAAATACAATGGCCCCAAATATTACTGCAACAGCAACTCCAGACATCCAAGTATCAATATTAAAAGCATTCTCTATACCATCTGCAACTGAATTCGCTTGCACTCCAGGCAATAACAAACCTGCTGATATAATCGAAACTATCGCGAATAAAACTGCAAACCATTTAACACCGAGTCCTCTTTCTATATAAAATGCTGGGCCTCCGCGAAACTGTCCTAAATGCTTTTCTTTATAAATTTGTGCCAAAGTCGCTTCTACAAAGGCGGTACTTGCACCTAAGAAAGCAACTGTCCACATCCAAAACATAGCTCCAGGTCCACCAAAAGCGATCGCTGTAGCAACACCTGCAATATTTCCTGTACCAACTCTTCCGGCTAGGGACATAGACAAGGCTTGAAAAGAAGAAACTCCAGATTCAGAGCTTTTCCCATCAAACAGCAAACGAAACATTTCTTTGATGTGGCGCACTTGCAAAAAACGGGTACGATACGAAAAATAAAGTCCGCTTCCTAAGCACAAAACAATTAATGCGTTACTCCAAACGATATCATTTAATACCCCAATAATCTCTTCCATATAATTTTTTTATATTAATAAACTCCAAAAAACGAATCGTTTAATTTCTTAAATAAATTTTTATAAAACTATAACAATAAGCCAAAAAAAACTAACCAAGAGAGACATAAAACCAAAACAATAACTTAATGTTCTATTTATCAGTGATTAAACTATTTAGTCGCTTTTACAAAAAAGGAAAGTTTATGTTAAATTTAATTTACAGTTTCCCCCTCAAACAAGTGTTCGCATAGCTTTTAAGCATAAAAAAACTGCCCTATTCTTTCAAATAGAGCAGTTAAACGTTTCTTATTAACTAAATACTAGAACTATAACTGTTTACTCTTTTCTCCACTTTTTTGTTTCTTCGAAGACGTGTTCCAAAATAGCTGCTTCCATTTCGTTAAAATCCACATTCCTGCGACTCATTACTAGTCTGGCAGTTTCAAAAGCTTTTTTAGTAATATAAGTGGAGAATCCTGCAGCACCGCCCCAAGAAAAACTAGGTACAAAATTACGCGGAAATCCACTTCCGAAAATATTAGCACTTACTCCTATGACAGTTCCGGTATTAAACATGGTATTGATTCCGCATTTACTGTGATCTCCCATCATCAAACCACAAAACTGAAGTCCCGTTTTAGCAAAGCCTTCGGTTTCGTAACTCCACAACTTCACTTCTTCGTAATTATTTTTTAAATTCGAATTGTTACTGTCGGCACCAATATTGCACCATTCACCCAGAACCGAATTTCCTAGAAAACCGTCATGACCTTTGTTCGAATAGGCCGAAATAACAGAATTGTTTACCTCTCCGCCAACTCTGGAATATAGCCCGACGGTTGTCGCCCCATATATCTTGGCCGCCAATTTAACCACAGCCCCTTCACACAAAGCAAATGGACCACGTATTACGGAGCCTTCCATTATTTCGCTATCTTTACCTATATATATTGGACCAGTAGACGCATTTAGCGTGACAAACTCTAACTTGGCGCCTTCTTCGATAAATATATTTTCTGGCGCAATTACATTGACAGTCTTTGGTATTGTTTGCGACCTTCTACCTTGAGTTAAAAACTCGAAGTCTTCCCGTATAGCGGCATCATTCTTTGAGAAAATATCCCAAGTATTCTGAATTGTAAGACAATCTTCGTTATACTCTATAATTTCATAGGAATCAAAATCTACTTCTTCTTGGTCTTCCTGCGTGTAAAAAGCGACTACTTCTTCTCCTTTAAAGATGACTTGGTTTGGCTCTAAATTGTCAATCATTTCAACCAAAATTGCATTGGGCAAGAAAGAAGCGTTAATCATTACGTTATTTTCTAATTCCACCATCGGAAATTTATCTGATAAATATTCCTCTGTCAAAGTAGTTGTGGTAGAACCCAAGTGCATTTCCCATTTTTGACGAATTGTCATTATTCCAATGAGAATGTCTGCGACAGGTCGTGTGAATGTAAAAGGCAATAAGGCATTTCGAGCGGGCCCATCAAAAAGTATATAATTCATTTTATAAAATTTCAAAGTTACAAAGGGCCAAAGTTACAAAGTTTTTATTTGTCTTATCAACAAGTTTATTCCGTGACAGAAACGATTTAAATCAATAAAAAAAGCCTCCCGAAAGGAAGGCTTTATTATATGTATAAACAAGTTAAGATTACTTAGCGTGTTTAGCGTATTTAGTTTTGAATTTATCAATACGTCCTGCTGTATCGATAAGTTTGTTTTTACCTGTGTAAAAAGGATGAGAAGTTCTAGAGATCTCCATTTTTACAACTGGGTACTCAACACCGTCAACTGTAATTGTTTCTCTTGTATCTGCTGTAGATTTAGTGATAAAAACATCTTCATTAGACATGTCTTTAAATGCAACTAATCTGTAATTCTCTGGGTGAGTTCCTTTTTTCATCTTGTTTATTTATTTGGCTATAACTTGTTTTGCGGCTTCTCGTTTAACGGAAAAGGTATAAACTCACTATAACTTTTTGTTTTTACACTATTATTTTGAGTTTGCAAATTTACAATTATTTTCCAATAAACAAATCTTTGTTTCATTTTTTTTATTAAATCGTAAAAAGTGTTTTTTGTAGTCCAATGAATTGGGAATTGCTATATTTGTGAATTAATTAATAAAGTCTTTATGGAAAGAAGTGTGTCCCCAGGAAAGTCTGGACTATTATATGGAGTATTGTTTGGCGTTATCATGATTTTAGAATTCATGATAATGTACATAATCGGAATGCGATCATTAGTTGGAACTAGTGCTGGTGTGATTGTTAACATTGCTAATTACTTGGTATTACCACTCGTATTCATATATTTAGGATGCACAAACTACAAGAAAAATTTAAATAACGGTTTCATTAGCTTCGGTGAATCTTTAAAGGTTGGAGTTTCAATCACTTTTATTGCCGCTTTAATCTACGCGTTGTTTAGTGTCGCATTTAATTTTATATATCCTGACTTTATAAATGTGATGATTTCCATTTCAAAAGATGAGATGGTTAAAAAAAACCCTAACATATCGAGTACAGAAATGGAAATGGGAGTTTCAATGATAAAGAAATTCATGAACCCTTTGATTGTTTTACCTGTGACACTTGCTATGTATTCATTTTTTGGATTAATATATTCGCTAATTGTTGGTGCAGTTGTGAAAAATGACAATCCCCAAAGCCTTTAATTAATGAATTTATCCATACTCATACCGCTTCTTAACGAAGAGGAATCACTTAAAGAATTGTACACTTGGATTACTAAAGTAATGCAATCAAACAGTTATTCTTATGAAATTATCTTTCTGGATGATGGAAG
>JBLIKQ010000117.1:0-7354 GCA_047635475.1 Porticoccaceae bacterium | reverse complement strand
TCTCTGCGCGGGCTATGGGGCGAATTGAAAAATTATATTTTAAAACAGAAGGAGACTATATCAAAAAAAACCAAGCGGTTTACCAACTTTATAGTGAAGATATTGCTATCGCCAAACAAGATTATTTCACGGCATACAAACAATTGTCCATGCCCGGAGATTTTGGTAAAAATGCAAAAAGTATGTTGAATGCGGCTAAACAAAAGCTACTGTTCTTTGGCTTGTCTAATAGCCAAATTGAAAGTATTAAAAGTACTTCACAAATTTCGCCTTACACCACTTTTTACAGCACCTACAGTGGTTATATTTCGGAAATTACGACCACAGAAGGAAGTTATGTCATGGAGGGCGCTGCCATTATTAAATTAGCGGATTTAAGTAGTCTCTGGTTGGAAACACAAGTAAACGTCAACTATGCTAAAAGTTTAAAAATTGGACAAAGCGCAAAGCTGTCCTTTACAGATTATCCGAATACCGATGTAAATGCAAAAATTTCATTTATCAATCCCGAGATAAATTCGGATTCCAGATTGCTTTTAATCAGAATGGAAGTGCCTAATTCGAATTTGCTTTTGAAACCAGGAATGCAGTCAGTAGCCAAATTAACGCAATCGAATCTAAAGGCAATTTTTATTCCTATCGATGCAGTGATAAGGGATGAAAATGCCAGCTATATCTGGGTTGAAAAAAGCCATGGGATTTTTGAAAATGTAATGGTCGAAACTGGAGCTGAAGCGGATGGAATGATTGAAATAAAATCAGAGCTAGATCCAAGCAAAAAAGTGGTCGTTACTGGAGCTTATGCCATCAACAGTGAATATAAATTCCGCAAAGGCAGTGACCCCATGGCAGGGATGGATATGTGATGGAGTCAGAATTTCAAGGATAGTAAGAATTTAGATATAAGCAAAGCGAAGTAAGTCATACGAGTTTATTGCAATCATCAGCTCTTATTTTCCTGCGTTTGCTTGGCCTGGGTCACAATCCTGGCTATCGGGTTTGCCGGTATTTTATTTTTTATTTACTCAAATATTACTTTGTCTCCATGTTCAAACCATGATTTGTAAAATTCTCGGTGGATTTTCTCGATTTCGTTACGTTTTACCTTCATAGTTGGCGTAGTTAATCCATTGTCCATACTCCAATCCTCTTTCATGACAATTACTTTCTCAATCTTTTCATGCTTTTCAATATGCGAGTTTATTTGATTCATCGTTGCGACTAATCCAGCACATAATGATATTCGGGATTTGGTTTTACCTAATTCTGACAAGGTAATCAAAGCTATCGGTTGCGGAATTCCAGTTCCCACAAGACATATTTGGTCAATATCCTTATTTATGGATAATTTTAGTTCCAATGGTGCAGGAGAAATATATTTGCCTTTGTCTGTTTTAAACTGGTCTTTAACTCGGCCTGTAATCGTCAAAAAGCCATCATGGTCATACTGTCCTATATCTCCCGTTTTAAAAAAACCTTCCTCATCAAAAACGGAAGCTGTAATTTCAGGGGATTTGTAATAACCTTTCATTAAGCACTTATTTTTGATGCAAATTTCACCTTCTGGAGATATTTTCACGTTCACGCCGGTAACGGCCTTTCCTACCGTGCCGACTCTATTGTCTGTTGCTATATTAAAATGTGAAATAATAGTGTCTTCAGACATGCCGTATCCTTCTAGAACTGTGATCCCAATAGTTTCAAACCAATTCACTAAACTCGGAGCTATTGGGGCCGCTCCTGAGATAATATATTTTGCTTCTCGCAACCCTAATTTCTGTTGTAGTTTTTTCTTGACGATACTATTTACGACAGGTATTCTTAGTAGCATACTCAATTTTTTTTGTGGAATCTTCTCCAATATTTTTTCTTGAAACTTGGTCCATATTCTCGGCACCGCAAAAAACAAATTAGGTTGTGCTTTTTCTAAATCTGACGCCATACTTTGTAAGGATTCTGGGAAAGCTACTGTTGCCCCAATCGCAATACTTATATTTTCTAATACACGTTCTGCTATATGGGCAATTGGTAAGAAGGAGAATAGTTTTGAATGATCCTCTAAAGGAAACCGTGAGTGAATAGCTTTAACACTTTCCATAAAATTATTGACCGTATGCATCACTCCTTTCGGTGCTCCTGTTGTACCTGACGTATAAATGATGGTATACAAATCGTCTGGTTTTTGGATATAAACGTTGGTTATTTCTTGGCTATTTTTAATTATGTCTTCCCAAAGCGTGCCATTATCATCGCCATAAAGGCCAACGCAAATTTTGTGTATGTCGGGAATGCCAGATTGTTGAGACTCCAAATCGTCCAGCTTGCCTATAATAATAGCCCTGCTTTCGCTATGGACTAAAATTTGATTAATAGAAGATGCATTAAGTGACGGATAAATAGGTATGGAAATATGCCCTGACATCATAATAGCTAGATCAGCCATATGCCAATGCGCACAGTTTTTAGAGATCAAAGCAATATGACTTCTTTCCGGTAGATTAAAGTTTTTTATTGCGTAAGCAATCTTTCTCGACTCTTGACCTGCTTGGGCAAAACTGTAGTTAATGATCGTGCCGTTAATAGGCTGTTTTAAAAAAACTGAGTTTGGTGTTTTATTTTCCCAATATTGAAAGGCTTCTAAAGGCGAATTAAAGTTTTTCATAAAATTGTGTTTAATTATTTCTTAGAGAAAAATAGATTTATCTGTTGTTTTTCAATTACTCCCATAATATACTATTGGGGTGATAATTATCAAATATAATCTTTTTATTATAAAATATTTGTCAGATTAACTCCCTAAAAATCGAATCATTTATTTCGGTTTTGAATAAACTATTTTTCATTTTACTATTCTACAAAAGATCCAAAAGTCGCACAAAATTATCGGAACATAATACAGTAAATTTGTAATTCATAGCAAAAAATGAAAATAGATCTAAACGCTATAACTTTCTTAGCTGGCAGTAAGAGGCTTAGTTCGTAAGTTCTTTTAACTCCTGTACAAGTTATCAGGTCAGGGTTTAAAACATCAATAATTTTTTTTAAATGGGATGTAAGTATTTAATATTTATCTAATTGCTTGTCAGTATCTTAAGTAATTAATATTCTGTGAAAAGTTTCTTTTTTATACTTAAAAGAACGAACTTTGATAGGATGTTGTAAAAACAACTTTATAAATGAAGTTATATATAAAAAACATGGTTTGTGGTCGTTGTGAAGTGGCCGTAAAATCGGAATTAGAAAAAATGGGGCTCCCTATTATTTTCATAAAATTAGGGGAGGTAGAATTATCACAAGAATTATCGGAAGCTGAAATAGAAAGCCTAGCAAATAATCTCAAGAACCTTGGTTTTGAATTACTGGAAGATGAAATAAGCAAGACGATTGAGCAGATTAAAAACTTAGTTATTGATTTGGTTCATTATCGGAATGAAAAGATAAAAACCAATTTATCGACTTATTTATCTAAATATTTGAGGCAAGATTATAGTGCTTTAAGTAAGCTGTTTTCGGAAAAAGAAGGAATTACAATTGAACATTATTTTATTGCCCAAAAAATTGAAAAAGCAAAAGAGCTGCTTGTTTATGATGAATTAAGCTTAAGCGAAATCGCTATTCAGCTTAACTATAGCAATGTAGCCTACCTTAGTAGTCAGTTTAAAAAAGTAACCGGTTTCACGGCTACTCAGTTCAAAAAAATGGGAGATAATACCAGAAAGCAAATTGACAGTTTGTAAATTTTATAAATGGATACCATAATTGTGTAACTGAAAAGGGTCCTCTTAGTTGGATATTTGTAGTGCTAACTTAAAATAGCGTTAAAATGACACACACTTATATTGTTACCGGAATGTCTTGCGACGGTTGTCGAACTAAGGTAGAGAAAATATTAAATGCTATTGAAGGGGTTGAAGCGTTTGTTTTGTTAGACTCAGCCATTGCGACCATAACAATGGAAAAGCACATTCCAACAAAGAAATTACAAGAGGCACTAACAGCTGCCGGAAAATATACCATAGAGATGAGCCATCCTAAAGAGCCATCTGACAAAGTAAAGGAAGAAGCTGAGGTAAAATCCTGTTGTGGCGATGACAAGCATGCCCATACTGAAGATAAGATGGAGGAAATGTCTAGCGCAGCCAGTGAATATTATTGCCCCATGCATTGTGAAGGGGACAAAGTGTACGAAGAAGCAGGAGATTGCCCCGTATGTGGTATGCATTTGAAAAAAGGAACAGAAACAAAGGAAAAGACAGCAAAAAAATCCTGTTGCGGTACAAAGAGGGAATCGGATAAAAAGGGCGTTCTGTCAGCAGCTGTGGGTAAATATTATTGTCCCATGCATTGCGAGGGAGACAAAGTGTATGATAAGGCGGGAGACTGTCCTGTATGCGGAATGGATTTAGTTAAAGCGCCCGAAATCAGTGTAGAAAAACCGCTTTATACTTGCCCGATGCATCCAGAAGTAATTCAGGATGCAAACGGTTCTTGCCCTATTTGCGGAATGGATTTGGTTCCCATAGAGCCCGTAGAGACTGAAGAAAATAAAAGCTACCTAGATTTACTGCATAAAATGAAAGTGGCTTTGTTATTTGCCGTTCCAGTTTTCATAATCTCGATGATGGAAATGCTCCCAAATAATCCATTAATGAATATAATGAATCTTAAAATGTGGAATTGGGCGCAATTGATTCTTACTCTTCCCGTGGTTTTTTATGCAGCTTGGATGTTTTTTATTCGGGCGTGGAAGTCAATTATCACTTGGAACCTCAATATGTTTACTTTAATCGGAATAGGTACGGGAGTAGCATTCCTATTCAGTTTGGTAGGGATGTTTTTTCCGGATATTTTTCCTGCAGAATTTAAAACCGAAAGCGGAACAGTCTCCCTTTATTTTGAAGCAACCGCAGTTATTTTAACTTTAGTTTTATTAGGTCAATTATTAGAAGCTAGAGCCCATAGCCAGACTAGTAGCGCCATAAAAGAACTATTAAAATTAGCACCTACAGAAGCGACCTTGGTAGAAAACGGAAAAGATAAAGTAATATCGATTCATGATATCAAAAAAGGCGATTTATTACGTGTAAAACCAGGAGATAAAATTCCAGTAGACGGTAAAATCACCGATGGGGAAAGCACAATAGATGAATCAATGATTACCGGGGAACCCATTCCCGTTGATAAAAAAGTCGATGATGCCGTTGTCGCAGGAACTATAAATGGTAATAAATCGTTTGTTATCATTGCCGAAAAAATTGGTTCGGAAACCTTGCTTTCGCAAATTGTTCAAATGGTAAATAATGCCAGTCGTTCTAGAGCACCTATTCAAAAATTAGCGGATAAAATTTCTAAATATTTTGTACCAATTGTTATTATGGTTTCGGTAATTACTTTCCTTGTTTGGGTAAAGTTTGGGCCAGAACAAAATGCTCTAATTTACGGGTTTATCAATGCTGTTGCAGTTTTAATCATTGCCTGTCCTTGTGCATTAGGATTGGCGACACCTATGTCAGTTATGGTTGGGGTTGGTAAAGGAGCACAGTCAGGAGTGTTGATAAAAAATGCCGAGGCTTTAGAAAAAATGAACAAAGTGAATGTTTTAATTACTGATAAAACAGGAACAATAACCGAAGGAAAACCATCAGTTGAAAAGGTTTTTTCTGCTCAAGATAATGAAGATGAATTGCTTCAGCTGATTGCTTCATTAAATCAATATAGTGAACATCCTTTGGCACAAGCCGTAGTCAATTTTGCAAAAGAGAAAAATATAGTGGTAACGGAATCTAAAGATTTTGAATCTATCACGGGTAAAGGGGTTACTGGGACGTTAGGAAATAAAAAAATCGCCTTAGGAAATAAAAAACTAATGGAGGAAGTGAATACCTCAGTTTCTGAAGATATTGAAAGTAAAATTATTGCAGAGCAGAAACTAGGGAAGACAGTCTCTTATATTTCGGTTGACAACAGTGTTATGGGCTATGTAACGATTACTGATGCGATAAAAGCGACTAGCGTAGCCGCCATAAAAGAATTGATGCGTCAGGGTGTTGAGGTGATCATGCTTACGGGAGATAATAAAAATACAGCGAAGGTTGTGGCCGATGAGTTGCAATTAACCTCTTTTATTGCAGGATGTTTGCCAGAGGATAAACTCAAAGAAATTAAAAGATTACAGAAAGAAGGAAAAGTGGTTGCCATGGCGGGTGACGGAATAAATGATGCGCCGGCATTGGCGCAAGCCGATATTGGAATAGCGATGGGGACCGGAACGGATGTGGCAATTGAAAGTGCCAAAATTACGCTAGTAAAAGGGGATTTACAAGGCATCGTGAAAGCGAAGAAATTGAGCCACGCAGTTATGAAAAACATACGTCAAAATTTATTTTTTGCCTTCTTTTATAACGCACTCGGTATACCGATTGCTGCTGGAGTTTTGTATCCGTTTTTTGGAATTTTACTTTCCCCAATGATTGCTGCCTTGGCAATGAGTTGTAGCTCGGTTTCCGTTATTGCAAATGCATTGCGTTTGAAAGGATTAAAACTTTAACTAAAAAGCCTCAACTTTAGTTTAAAAACACGAAATCATGAAAATACTATAGAAAATTGTACTATCGATTGGATTAATAGGACTGCTTTATTCTCGTCAGTCAACGAATCAGGTTTTGTCAAAATCAGACAAGAGAATGGAAATCATCAATACGATTGCTACTGATGAAAGCATGTCGAAAGAAATGATGGGAATATTTATGAAAAGTAATATGGCTAAAATGATGATGCAGGAGAAGGATGGTAAAATGATGAAAGACAAACATGCTGAAATAAAACTTAGAAATAATGAAAAAAATGACAAAATGAACGAAAGATAAGTCCGAAATGATGAAAAGTATGATGTCAAAAATGATGGAAACGGCTAAAGACGATAAAGAGATGATGTCCGGAATGTGCAAATCCATGATGGAAAATCAGGAAAATTAGGAAATGATGGAGAAAATAAAAAGTAAAAATACGGACATGAAAAAAATGGAAAAGAAACCTGTAAAAAAAGAAGATCATAAATCGCATCATTAAAATAGTATCTAAATTTTAAAAAATGCAGCCATATTTGCAATATATTGTCCAACTAAAAATAAATAATGATTAAAGGAAAAAAAGTAAAGTGGATTAGAAAATCCCATAGGTATCTGGGTGTTTTTTTAGGTATTCAATTCTTAATGTGGACAATAAGTGGTTTGTATTTTAGTTGGACAGATATTGATGATATTCATGGAGACCAATTTCGAAAAACAGCAATAGTCGCCGCTTCTTTTTCAAATTTAATAACTCCCTCAAATCTAAAACCATCGATTGCAATTGA
>JBLIKQ010000116.1:0-7369 GCA_047635475.1 Porticoccaceae bacterium | reverse complement strand
CCACTCCTGCATTTACTAAAGCAGTCGCTCTTTCAACCGCGTCGGGAGTAACACCTAGAGCAGCAGCTACTCTTAAACGTCCAAACTTGTCTTTATTAGCATTAGGTTTTTGAGTCAACTTAGTGATATCTCTAAAAGTAATCAAACCTACCAACTCATTTTTATCATTTATAACTGGAAGTTTTTCAATTTTATATCCTTGTAAAACGACCTCAGCTTGCCCTAATGAAGTTCCTTCGGCCACAGTAACCAAATTTTCACTCGTCATAACCTCAATAATTGGTCTTGTATTGTTTTTTTCGAAACGTAAATCTCTATTAGTAACAATTCCTTTTAGGATTCTATTTTCATCTACAATTGGAATTCCTCCAATTCCATGTTCTTTCATAGCATTTTTAGCATCCGCCACCGTAGAAGTTAAAGGCAAAGTAACTGGGTCAATAATCATCCCCGACTCTGCACGTTTTACTTTACGCACTTTGGCAGCTTGTTGCTCGATCGTCATGTTTTTATGTAGAACACCTATTCCTCCTTCTTGAGCGATAGCGATTGCCATAGCACTTTCAGTAACGGTATCCATAGCAGCAGATACTATAGGAACGTTTAAAGTTATATTTCTTGAGAATTTTGATTGGATACTCACTTCGCGAGGAAGCACATTCGAGTAGTTAGGAACTAATAATACATCATCGTATGTTAAACCTTCACCGATAATCTTTGAGTTGTGTGCTATCATGTTGCAATTTGTAGTTGAATTGCGTGCAAATATAGGAAATTATTTTGATTTATTTTCTAAAAATGCAGATGAAAGAACTATTTCCTGTCATCAGCAAATACTTTAATCCTTTCATTAAATAAATCCAGTTATAGAAAGACGGCATAGCTTCTTAAACTTGATCCCCAGCCCAGAGAGCAGTGGAACGTCACGAAAAATAAAACAGCTCTTTTTACTAGTTTTAAAAAGAAACCAAAGGAAGCTCTTTTACAACTTTATAAAAATGTTGCTTTTATGAAGTACTTGAAACGAATCGCTGAATTTGCTAAAAGATAAAACTTAAAATCACCAGTTAGGGTTCATTATTATCCTTAAAAATAAAATTAAATCCAAATTGAAAGGAAAGACTATTGGTTTTTGATAGATCACGGTATTCAAGAAGATTATCTGCTAAGGCATACAGATTAAACTTTCCTACGTTAGTAGACAATCCCAAACCAATATTCGTATACGAATAAGAGTCCAATGTATAGGTCGCCTTCATTTCTAAATTACGAAGAACACTTCTTCTATAATAGCCAGTTAAAGCTACAATTGGCCCTCTTGGAGCAGTCATTGCAAACAATTGAGCACCTACAGCGTTTTTATAATCAGCATCAGGACTAGCACAGCTGCAGTCACCACCTCTGGAATCATTAAATGAATATTGATAGGAGGCATTGAATTTTTGGGGCCTCCAAGTAGTATAATTAGTGTATATTGAGTCTAGAGGAATAGCATCATTAAATTCTTGGTACACGTTCCCAGGTTCATTGCTGTCATTAAAGATAGGATTAACGCCTTCATATTTATAAAGTCCTTTATAAGTCCAACTCTCGACTTGTTTAGAATGCTTTATATAACCCACGTCTAAAACACTGGCTGTAATTTGAATATTTTTTTTAGGATAATAAGTAAAGCCCAAGTCAAAACCAAGTCCCAAATTACCTCCTGCAAAGGTCTTTTTTATTAGATCACTAGCAGGATCCACATCGATATTCTTATCTCTATAATGAGAAACCCCAGAGGTGTTAAGCTGCATATTTGAATCCATGACCTGCTCATAGGAAGTGGTTGTCCCGTCTTCTGTTAAAACATATCCCTTATTGTTAGTTGAAGTTGCGTTAAAAATACTAGAATAAATTTTTACTCTAGCCCCTACATTAAGATTCTCTGCGATGTTCCTATGATATCCAAAATGTAAAACAGAAAGCATTTCTGTTTTTAAATTTAGATCGGCCAAATTAAATTTCTTACCCAGGTAGTCTCTGTTTCCTTCGAGCGCTAGAATCGCCAAATCCTTCGGAATATACATCAGGAAGTCAAATTCTTGATACATTCCAAAAGAAACATAGGCCGGTTTTTGCCAACCACCAACTTTAAAACCTCCATTAAATAGTTCAATTTGTTCATTTAAAGTGACTTTATCTTTTCTGGAAGTAGACATTACAACAGCACGTAGTTTTGCATTAAAATCTACTCCATCTTTAGCGAAAAGCTCATAGGCCGAAAAACCAGTGGAGCCCACATTTACTGAAATTCCAGAAAGTAAAGGAACACCAAAATAATACTTATATTTAAACTCGGCACCTGGATTTGTCAACAAAGACTGAGGTACTGCAGTAAAATTGTATAAAATTTGTTTGTTTTGGGATAAGCAACTAATCGACAGTAATAGTAGCAAACTTAAAAATGCTTTTCTCATTCTACCGTTAAATAAACCGTAGCGCTGGAACGTAATTTCAAACTTCCCAAACTATTTTCACTTAGTGCTGGACCGGCATTCATTTGTAGCACAAATGCCATTACATCACTAGTTTTCAAAACATCAAGTGTGGCGCCTTCAAAAACCTCCTTCTTTTGCGTAACAGTAGAACCGCCATTAGCAGCAGGAATAGTAAAAGCTATTGTATAAACAGGCTCAAAATCTTGATTTAAAAAAATTATATCAAAAGAATATGCTCTATTTATAGAGTTGGTGATCTCAAAAATAAAATCAACTTTTTTTAAATTTTTTCGAAAAAAATCATCTCGAAAAACATGAAAATCCTGCGCGTCAAAAGAAACGTCCTGCTCCACTCTATTGTCCACAAAATCTTTTGCAGGAATATCAAAATAGCTTAAATTTCCAACATAGACTGGCTCTATCTTGAGATTGCTTACTTGATTGAAATCCAGAGGACTACTGCATGAAAAGGAAAATAATATCAGTATTATGATTCCAAAAAATCTATTTGCGGGGTATGTTTTCACTTTAAAATAATATGCGCAAAAATAATTTAAAAATCAATAAACAATAGTTAAAACAAGCATATATTATTCCCTTGTGATACTTTTTAATATAAAAAAAGCTGTTTACTTCTAATGGAATTTCCCAAACAATTTAGAAGCCTCATTATAGGCACTTTCAAAACTTAGGGAGTTTAGGTTTGTGTTTTCCTTCTTGGCAGTAAAATAGGATAATAATTTTTCCGTGGGCATATTACCAGTCAAATCATCCTTGGCCATAGGACAACCTCCAAAGCCCTGAATGGCGCCGTCATAACGACGACAACCAGCATGATAAGCTGCATCAATTTTCTCAAACCATTTGTCAGGCGTCGTGTGCAAGTGGGCTCCAAACTCAATTTCAGGATATTGTGAGATTAGATTCGAAAACAAATAACTAATCATTTCGGGAGTTGAACTACCAACAGTGTCAGAGAGAGATAAGATCTTGACACCCATCCTAGATAATTTCTCAGTCCAATCACCCACTATTTCTACGTTCCATGGATCTCCATAAGGATTTCCAAAACCCATAGATAAATAGGCGACCACTTCTTTATTGCTTCTATCAGCAATTTCAAGAATTTCCTCCAAAGTAACTAAAGATTCTGATATAGTTTTATGAGTATTACGCATCTGAAAATTCTCGGAAATCGAAAAAGGGAAACCCAAGTATCGAATTTCATTATGCTTAGAAGCTATCTCCGCCCCTTTAGTATTGGCTATAATCGCTAATAATTTACTAGTTGTCTGAGAGAGATCTAGTTGAGCCAAAACCGCTGCAGTATCCTGCATTTGAGGAATTGCTTTTGGCGAAACAAAACTTCCAAAGTCAATTGAATCAAAACCTACTCTCAATAAAGATTGAATGTAGGCAACCTTTCTTTCAGTGGGAATGAATGGTTTAATGCCTTGCATGGCATCACGAGGACATTCTATAATTTTTATTGACTCCATAGGCTTTCAAAGATAATAAAACTTGCAAAGTGGCAAAGAGTAGCTGCTATAAAGTTTGTTAAAAAAACGAATTGTTTTATTACAAATCAAGCTTTATGATTAAAAACATAAATATTATATAATTTGACAATGGATTATTTTAAATATTCATAAAGTTCATTTTTAGCAGAAAAAGCATTTCTAAAAAAAACGGCAGCTCGAAAATGATTTCTTGCTGCCGTTTATATATACTTTAGTCCTCAATTGAGAATTAAAGACCTAACTATTTTAATCTCTCTAAGAGCTTTTTATTAATGCCTTTCACCAGAGCAGGGCCTTCATAGATAAACCCAGTATACAATTGCACTAAACTGGCTCCAGCATCTAACTTCTCTATTGCATCTTCGGCAGAATGGATTCCTCCCACTCCGATGATTGGGAATGCCTTATTGCTCTTTTCGGATAAAAACCGAATGACTTCGGTAGAACGCTTTGTCAAAGGTTTACCTGACAAACCGCCCATTTCAGCCTTATTATCAGACTGTAGTCCTTCCCGAGAAATAGTTGTATTGGTGGCAATCACTCCAGCGATTTTGGTTTCCTTTACGATCTCGATAATATCTAATAATTGCTCGTTGGTCAAATCGGGTGCAATTTTCAAGAGAATTGGCTTTTGTTTTGGCATAGCCAAATTCTTATTTTGCAAAGTTTGTAACAATTGCGTCAAAGGCTCTTTATCTTGCAGAGCGCGCAGATTAGGCGTATTTGGAGAACTCACATTTACCACAAAATAATCCACATAATTATACAAAGCGTCAAAGCATATTTCGTAATCCGAAGTCGCTTCTTCATTTGGCGTCAGCTTGTTTTTACCAATATTGCCTCCTATTAGAATTCCATCATTTGTTTTTAGTCTTTCTACGGCCTCCAAAACACCACCATTGTTAAACCCCATTCGGTTTATGATTGCTGAGTCTTCTTTTAAACGGAACAATCTTTTTTTCGGATTGCCCTCCTGACCTTTTGGAGTTAAAGTTCCTATCTCGATATAACCAAATCCAAAGTTGGACAACTCCTTATACAACTTGGCATCCTTATCAAAACCTGCAGCTAGACCAACAGGGTTTTTAAATTTCAACCCAAATACTTCAGTTTCTAATCGTTTGTCGTTAACAGTATAAAGGGCCTTGTATATGGAAGAAAACCCGGGTATTTTGGACGTAATACGAATTAAAGAAAAGGTGAAGTAATGGACTTTCTCGGGATCAAAAAAGAAAAATATCGGACGAATGAGTAGCTTGTACATATGTATTTTGTTGTGTCGTGCAAAAATAGTGTTATCTAGCCGATAATTAAATATTTACGAACTAATTTTATTAGAACTTTTGCATTACTGATTTAAAGATTATTCACAAACGAGAATAACTCCTTTTAAAAGCATTCCTTTACCACAGGCTTTATTGACAAATCAGCAACGAAAGAATGTATGAAAGTAGATCAAAGCCAACTAATATTCTATTTCAGGCCTAATTATAAACATCTAAACCATTTAAATAAAACCTTATATGAAAAACATATTATCTCTCTTATTGTTACTATCACTGACTACTCGAGCACAAACTACGTCATCTACTACTATTTATTTAGTACGGCATGCAGAAAAAGTAACTGATGACCCAACTAACAAGGATCCTGCACTTACCGAAAGTGGTGAAAATAGAGCAATCGCATTGGTAAAAACCTTAGAAAAAACTGCGATAAATAATATTTATAGCACTAACTATAAACGAACCACTGCTACGGCGATGCCGCTAGCCAAAAAGCTGAAAAAGGAAATCAAATTCTATGATTTAAAAGAACTAAAAACAGAAGGCGAGGTTATTTTGAAAAACAATAAAGGCAAGATTGCCTTAATCGTAGGACACTCCAATACAGTCTTAGAAACAATAGAAGCACTTGGCGGGAAAAGGCCCCTTGAAGGTATTTTCGATCAGGAGTATGATTATTTATTTCAACTCACTATCGCCCCTGATGGAACGATGAATATAAAAGTAATGCATTATGGAGAGAGCAACTCTTATTCTGAAGGAGAACAAATGATGCATAACCGATAATCTAGTGCTTCCTTTTTTCTTCCGTTTTACAAAATAATACGAACACTATAATTTTATGCTATAATCCGGAATGGAAAGCGATGTTGAGGAAAGTTATGGACGCTTAGATTCCCTTTTGACTGAAAAATAAATAGAAAGGCTAAGCTTAGAAAGTCTATGATTAATTTTCAAACCATAAGATAATCATGCCAGATATGTTAGATGTTAAAAGAGGTCTTTTTTTAAATAAATAGTATATTTGCCTTTCATCGTAAAAAGAATTTATGCAACATATAATCGACCGTTTCATCAGCTATGTAACTATTGATACTGAATCTGACTCCAACTCTGAAACAACACCAAGTACAGCAAAACAATGGGAATTGGCAAACAAATTAGTAGCGGAGTTAAAATCCATTGGTATGCAGGACGTCACGATAGACGATAAATCATATATTATGGCTACTTTACCTAGCAATGTAGACCACAAAGTCCCTACCATAGGATTTATCTCTCATTTTGACACTACTCCTGACTTTACGGGAGCAAACGTAAAACCAAAAATCATTACAAATTACGATGGAAAAGACATCGTACTTAATGCTGATCAAAATATTATACTTTCACCTAGTTACTTCAAGGACTTATTACTTTATAAAGGGCAAACTTTGATTACTACTGATGGGACCACATTACTTGGCGCAGACGACAAGGCTGGAATCACCGAAATTGTTACCGCAATGGAATTCTTAATTAACAACCCTGAAATCAAACACGGAAAAATAAGAGTTGGTTTTACTCCAGATGAAGAGATTGGTCGTGGAGCACACCACTTTGATGTTGAAAAATTTGGTGCCGACTGGGCATATACTATGGACGGAAGCCAAGTAGGAGAGCTAGAATATGAAAATTTCAATGCGGCTGGAGCAAAAATCACTTTCAAAGGTAAAAGTGTGCATCCAGGCTACGCCAAAGGAAAAATGATTAACTCCATTTTGATCGCAAATGACTTTATCAATGCTTTACCGAAAGAAGAAACACCGCAGGAGACTAAAGGTTACGAAGGTTTCTTTCATGTAAATCATCTTACGGGAAGTATAGAAGAAACAATTTTAGAATTGATTATTAGAGATCACAGCAAGCAGAAATTTGAGAAGCGCAAAAACTTAATTGAGAAAATCACCAAGAAAATTAATAAGAAGTTTGCTAAACAGTTTGGAGAAGATATAGTAGTTACTAAGATTAACGATCAGTATTACAATATGAAGGAAAAAGTTGTCCCAGTAAAGTATATTGTAGATATCGCCGAAAAAGCGAT
>JBLIKQ010000115.1:0-7471 GCA_047635475.1 Porticoccaceae bacterium | reverse complement strand
CACACCCATACTACTTTTATTTATTTTCATTAGCTGCACAGCACAAGAAAAAGCAAACGACATTATTCCCATACAAGACGAAGTGAAAAATTATGCTTTTGAAACAATTGCTTCTGGTATTCAAAACCCTTGGGGAATGGCATGGTTGCCAGATGGAACTATGCTAGTTACTGAGAAAAGTGGGACTCTATATCAAATAAAAAATGGTAAAAAAACTGAAGTCAAAAACGTCCCTGCAGTATATAACCGAGGTCAAGGCGGTTTACTGGATATTGTCCTACACCCTGACTATGTAAAGAATGGTTGGATTTATATAACTTATTCCTCCACGGAGGGTGAAGGCGAAGGTGGGAATACTAAACTTATTCGTGCGAAACTGCTGGACGGAACTTTGACACAGATTGAATCTTTATACAAAGCAGGCCCCAATACCACCAAAGGCCAACATTTTGGTTCCAGAATTGTGTTTGACAAAGAAGGATTTCTATATTTCTCAGCCGGCGAAAGGGGAGCTCATTTTGTAAACCCGCAAGACATTACTCGTGATAACGGAAAAATATACCGTTTGAATGACGATGGAAGTATTCCTGAAGACAATCCGTTTGTTGGGCAGGAAAATGCAAAAGAAGCCATCTACACCTATGGGAACAGAAACCCACAAGGGCTCGCTCTAAATCCGTTTACGGGAGACATTTGGGAACACGAACATGGGCCGAAGGGCGGTGACGAAATCAATATCATAAAAAAAGCTGCTAATTATGGCTGGCCAATTGTGACCTATGGAATCGATTATGATGACACTAGCATCAGTAAAATACAGCAGAAACCAGGTATTGAAGACCCAATTTACTATTGGCTTCCCTCTATCGCGCCCAGCGGAATGGCTTTTGTAAACAGCGACCGCTATCCCGACTGGAAAGGCCATCTGCTTGTAGGTTCGCTAAAATTTCAATATCTGGAATTAGTAAAACTAAAAGGAAATGAAATCATCATGCGACAAAAAATCGCTACTGATATTGGCCGTTTACGAAACGTAGCTCAAGGTCCCGACGGTTATATTTACATAGGCGTCGAAGGAAAAGGAATTCTTAAAATTATCCCGAATTAATATGCTGACAACCAAACTAACTTTAGGACTCGTAGTTGTACTTTCGGGTACATTCTATTTTTCTAATTCTACTCAAGCATTTAATCAAAAAAGTAATTATCTGACTGTAGCTAAAATCGATCAGGAAAAGACTGCCTTGGAAAAAAGCATCACTGAAGGCAAAGAGGTTTATGCTGATTTCTGCATGCAATGCCATCTTGCGAGCGGAAAGGGAGATTCTAAAAACTTCCCTCCTCTTGACGGTTCAGATTGGCTCATCAAAAAAGAGACCCAAAGTATTCATGCTGTAAAATATGGACAAACGGGCGCAATTCTAGTCAATGGAAAAAAATTCAATAGTGCTATGCCTGCGATGGGGTTGTCAAGTCAGGAAGTTGCCGATGTAATGAATTACATCCGAAACTCTTGGAGTAACAAAAATTCTAAAATGATTAGCCTCGAACAAGTTCAAGCAGTAAAGCGGTAAGAAAACTAATTCTTGATTAATTTCTTTATAGAAAAAGATAGGAAACGGAAACCCCTCCATAAAAACTGATTGGACTACCCGGGTAATAATACCTTGGTGTTGCGTTACCAAAACTTGTAGCATTAGGCAAAATACTAGCTGCATATTTGCGATCTAACAAGTTATTAATCCCGCTGCTTAATGTCGTTTTTAAGAATTCAAGAATTGTAAAACTATAGGATGCTTTGATGTCCAAAAGTGTATAACTCTCGCTGTATTTCGTATTCGAATCATTCATCGGAATTTTCCCCACACTCGTAAAACTGGTGTTGAAAATAAAACCATTAGCTGTTTTTAGGTCAATCCCAGTATTCCATTGTTGGTTAGGAACTCCTGTAAGTTGATTACGCGAATAATCAATTCCATTATCAACAAAATCTTTAAATCTAAAGTCATTCAAAGAAGCCGAAAAATATGTGCCAATTTCGAATCTGTACGTTTTAAAAACCTCATAATTTAAGCTGAATTCAATTCCCCGATGGGAGCTTCGTCCTGAATTAATTCCTACAAACTGATCTTCTGCAGTACGACGCGCCACTAGCAAATTGCTGATTTGTGCGCTGTAAAGCACCAGTTCTGTGTATAGTTTTGACTCTAACCACTGTCCTTTAAAACCCAATTCATAATTAAGCCCAACTTCTGGCTTTAGGTCTGTATTAATTTGGCCTTCGGGAGTTAGCGTTTCTTCCACCAAAGGCGTTGAAAACCCTTTACTAATTGAGCAAAATACATTTTTTTCCGGACTTAGCTGATACGAAAGACCAACTCTGGGTGACCAAATATTCCCAAAAGCATAGCCTTTTTCCGCTTGATTCCCGTTTTCCTGGAAAACATCTTCCAAGGTATATTTTGTAGTGTTCAATGCCAAGCCTCCTTCTAAATGAAAGTTTTTCAACAACTCCATATTCAATTCCAAAAAATAATTACTGTAATTCCGATTTTGCTTCATCTTGCTGAATTCGTCTCCAGCAACGCTTCCCTGACCAGGCTGCGACAAATACAAGTTGTCGAAAAGCGAAAACGAATAGCGCTCTCTTAACAATTCAGTTCCGATACTCGCTTCAAAGGGTAACGAAAGCAATTTGGTTTTATAATTTAAAGAAGATCGAAGACCTGCCCCATTTATTTTTTCATCCAAAATATTAAAAGGCCTTGGCTCGTACCCCTTTTTGAAATTTGAAAAAACACTACTCTTAAAAGACCATTTATCAGAAAACGAATATTGGTAGCCTATGCCAAACAGGGATTTGTCATACGATTCATAACCCTGCGCAGCTGCCCAATTGCCAGCTGCCTTTTCAGGATTGTTTCTAAAATCATTCTCATTTATGGAACTCGGAATAAACGCTTTTAGGCGAGTGAAAATTCCCAAAAAAGACAAACTTCCTTTTATCCCTAATTTTTGTTTCGCATGCACATTTACCGACTTGCGATCATAGGAACTATTGACTCTAAAACCATCACTTTGCAAATGTGTATAATTCGAAAATAGATTCGAATTAGCATCACTATAACCAGCGCCCAAACTTTGTTTGATTAAACCATAACTGCCATAAGTTGTCAGCGATCTTGCAAAAGTTTCTTTTTCAGGAGTGTCACGTGCAAATAAATGAATCACACCACCTAATCCCGATCCAAAACTAGTATTGTTAGGTCCTTTATTAATTTCGATACTCCCAATAGTCTCCATATCAATATCTTCGATAGTCGTATCTCCTTCTCCGCTGGTCAAGGGTATGTTTTCAAAGTAGGCTTTAATTCTACTAGTTCCATATTGGGTACGGGCGCCTATTCCACGGATACTAATGCGATTCGTATTGAGACTCCCTTGCTGCATGTTAACTCCTGGAATTTTGTTTAAAACCGCAGTCAGGATTATCCCATCACTTTTGTCAATATCCTTTCTTTGAATCACCGACACAGACGAAGCTGAATTTTGAAGTGATACCTGAATTGGAGGCGCTTTTATGACTATTTCAGCCAGCGAGGTCGTGTCTTTTTTTACTTGTCCAAAAACTGGAAAAAAACAAAATTGCAGTATAAACAGAAAAAAAAAAGAATTTACTTTTGTATTCAAGGACTTAGGTTTAAATGATTTATAAAATTAGCTTTTTAATCGTTCGATACAAAACCGAAGTGTTGTTAATACGAAAGGGGATAATCAGAACCTTAATTATTAATGTACATATAAGCAGTGGCTTTAGTTAATCTAATAAATAAAAAAATTAACCACATAGGAACATAGATTTTATAACTTTTAAAAGTCGTTTCACTTTATTATAGAAAATCATAGCTATGTGAATCCAAGAACTGGGGTATCCATCACTTTTTTCTCTGTTTCTATTTAGTTAAAAGAAAAATACAGCACATCGCTTAAATATAATATCTTTGAAACATCAAAAAGACCCGATAGAGGAAGAATATCTCTTTAATACTTCCTATTAACAAAACTGAAATGACAGTTTTTTTATTTTACAGCCCTGTAGTTCAACGGATAGAATGGGAGTTTCCTAAACTTTTGATCCGGGTTCGATTCCCGGCGGGGCTACTATTCAAAATTACGACAAAGACCTTCAGAGATGGCGGTCTTTTTTTATTCTATCCAGCTCCTTTTTATTCAAAAAAAATACCAAAAGAAATTGCAGGAGTAGGCTTCATTTCAACAATTATAAAACAGAACCTAAGCAGCATTGACCAAAGAGGAAATAGAGTTCGTAAAACTACCGTTAAGTACTTGATTGATGAAAACAATAATGAAAAATAAATCAATCTTATCATTAGAAAATCTTCTTTTAATCCTTTAAAAAACAATAACTATCTAACTCATTAAGCCGATTATAAAGAATATACCTCCTTGGAAAACTCTATGATACATAAAAACAAAACCAAACTGTGGGAACACAATAAATCGTATCTAAATAGTTTTACCTTTGCATGAATCACCTATATTTATTTTATGAAAAAGACAGCAATTAGCTTCCTTATTTTTACCCAATTATTTTTAATTTCCAGTTGTAATCAAGGTAAAGCTGACGATGAAGTAAAAGAAATTGAAAAAAACGCAGAAGTCAAAATCGATTCTTTAAAGAAAAAATTGGTCCCTACAATCGATACTGTAGACTACAATAAAAGAATGATTGCTATCAGCAATAATGATACTACTGGAAGGTGGCCAGTGAAAACAACTTATCCTTTGCCTGGAGCAATATTACCGTACAACAGAATCATTGCTTTTTACGGAAATCTATATTCCACGAGAATGGGAATACTTGGAGAAATCCCAAGGGAGCAAATGATAGCAAAATTACAAGGAGAGGTTGCCAAATGGAATGCTGCAGATTCTACCGTAACAGCGATTCCGGCATTACATTATATAGCTGTTACGGCTCAGGGATCACCTGGAACAGCAAACATGTATCGCATGCGCATGCCTTTCAAACAAATAGACACCGTATTAAGTTGGGCAAAACCTATAGATGCATTAGTGTTTCTAGATATTCAAGTAGGACACAGTACCGTTAAAACAGAAGTGACCGAGCTAGAATCATACTTGGCACTACCCAACGTTCATTTAGGTATCGACCCTGAATTCTCCTTAAAAAACGGAGAGGTACCGGGTACGAAAATTGGTTCTTTCACCGCTGATGATATTAATGATGCTATTGATATTCTAGCTAATATTGTCAAAAAAAATAAACTTACTCCAAAAGTGCTTGTTGTACACCGTTTTACACAAGGGATGCTAACCAACTATAAAAAAATAAAAAGGCTGCCTGAAGTACAAGTAGTAATTGACATGGATGGCTTTGGCAGCAGAGTACTTAAAAGGTCTACGTACTTGAGTTACATCTACAGAGAACCGGTTCAGTTCACTGGGTTTAAATTGTTCTACAAAAATGACAATTGGAATAATTCGCAAATGTACACTCCTGAAGAGTTAATAAAATTCACCCCAAAACCTATGTACATTCAATACCAATAATTTGCTCTAGCATACTCTTGTATTATGAAAAATATATTCTCGTTGCTTTATATCGTGCTATTTTTATTGACTTGTTGCAATTCCAAAACCAAAGAAACTAAAATAGAAGTGCAGGCTGCGGTCAAAAAAACTATAATTAGCCCGCCAATAAAAAAAGACAATACAGCTGAAGTTATTCTTGCAAAAAAAGAAGTGCCAGTTTTATGTTACCACAACATTCGCGATTTTACTGCTAACGCCAGTGAGATTATAAAAACCTAAACTGTAAAGCCAGCTGCTTTTACGGAGCAAATAAAAGCCTTATCTGATGCTGGTTATCAAACTATTACAACAAATCAGCTGCGTGAGTATTTGCTGCACGACGCTCCACTACCTGAAAAACCAGTAATGATTACTTTTGATGATACCCGAGGGAAACAATTCAGCATTGGTGCCAACGAAATGGACAAGTACGGTTTTAAAGGAGTATTCTTTGTAATGACGGTTTCGATTAACCGTCCTAACTATTTAACTAAAGATCAAATTAAAAAATTATCCAATACAGGACATGTTATCGCAGCCCATACCTGGGATCATCACATGGTAACGAAATATAAAGGAGAAGATTGGAATACCCAGCTTGTAAAACCCAAGATAAAACTAGAAGACATTACCGGAAAACCAGTTACTTACTTCGCTTATCCTTTTGGCTTATGGAATAAAGAAGCTATTACTAAAGTAAGAGAAAGTGGGTACCAGATGGCATTTATTCTTTCCACCAAACGGGATTCTATAGACCCTCTTTATACTATTAGACGAATAATCGTCTCCGGCAGCTGGTCAACCGAAAGAATGATTCGTTCTATGGAATCGTCTTTTGATAAATAGCAAGCCCGAATTTTAGGACCTTAATAATTATTTTGTAAATAACCGTAGGCTATAATTAATTAAAACCTCGCTTTTGTGTTTTATTGAGCAGTAATTTATCGATACATTTCAACCCGAAAAGTTTTAAAACACTCGAAATGAAGAAAAATTACCATCCACAACTAATTAAAACCGACGGATCATAATAAACCTCAGTTCTGATTTTTTCACTCTGTTCGTACTAATGAAACAGCTATTACAAGTAAGCAATCACGTTAGCCTTGTAAAGCCTATAAAAACTAACTGCAGAAAAAAAGCCAACTCAATTTCACAGAAACTGAGCTGCATTTTTATTCTATATCCGCTTAGCGTTTATTTACGACTCAGCCATCCTTGCGGATTTGTATAGGTGGTGTTTTGTAACAATAAAAATTTGATTACTGTTTTTCCGGTATCACCGTTAGTTCTTACCCTTCCCAAAACTTGCTTTATGCTTATCTTATCTCCCTTATTGACAGATACGGAACTTAAGTTTTGATAAATTGTAAAATAGTCTCCATGCTGAATCATCACCGCTTTATTGACTGGGGATAAAACCATAACACTGGCGACTTCTCCTCCAAATACGGCCCTTGCAGAAGCACCTTCATTAGTGGTGATTTCTACTCCACTATTGTGAATCACCAAAGTATTATAAATAGGATGGGCTTGATCTCCATATCCTAATGAAATAAATCCTTTTTCAACGGGCCAAGGTAAACTACCTCTGTTGGCTCTGAAATTATCAGCTATTAATTTTGCCTCAGGAGTCAATTCAATTCTTGATGACGATACCGGCTCTTTGGCGATTGCAGCGGCAACCTCCTTAGGACTTGCATTAGCATTTTTTGCTAAAGCTCTAGCTTTAGCTTTCTCCAACGCTGCTTTTCTATTTGCTTCAGCAATGGCTTCACGAATCAAGCGATCGATTTGTTTGTCAATTGTTTTTGACTCCCTTTGTTTTTTTCTGATATCAGATACAATTTTGTTT
>JBLIKQ010000114.1:0-7506 GCA_047635475.1 Porticoccaceae bacterium | reverse complement strand
ATAATGCTTGCTTGCTAAAACCAGTTGATTTGTTAATTTCGATATCAATTACAGAAGGATTGAAGTAATTTGATTTTCTAAAAAAGAACATTTCTTTTGATCCTTTTTGGCTAGTAGTATAATTACGACTCAAATTGGCTTTTACATTGGCCATAATCTCGTAAGGATTTGGTTTTGTGTTAGACACGGCAACTTCACTCAATTCATAAATCCCTGGCAAAAGTTTAATTGTAAAGTCGAGGCTTCTTAATTCACCTGCGGTCAATTGTTGATTAACAAAGCCCAAATAGGAAACGTTAAGAATCGTTTCGTCTTTACTATTGTTTTCAGATAAATTGAAATAACCCTCGGCATTTGACACCAAGTTTTCTGATCCATTTAGCTTTATGTTAGCGTACGGAATACTTTCCCCAGTTTTAGAATCTATAATCTTTCCTTTGATGTTCTGGGCAATTCCTGCTTGGAACAAAAGCAGTATGAAAAATGAATTAATGATAGATTGTCTCATTGGTATTGGGGATTTGGAAAAAATAAGACGAAGTTATGTTTGTTTTGTTACAGATTTTCGTTCTTCTCGTTATTAACTGATTAATTTACTTAAAAACTTCTTTTTGCATTAATTCTCTCGCTTAAATATTTACTTTAAAAACTACAACTACAATCTCCCTTTTTTATTGACATTTCGAATATTATTTTAGACTAAGGATAAAAAGTACAATTAAACTGAATATATTTACGTTTCTATAACTAGCTATTATTTACATGAAAAAACTATTATTTATTGCGCTTTTAGTGATGACTACGGGCGTATTTGCACAAGATAAGAATGCAAGCACCGTTGGCGAAAATTACACTAAGAAAGAAGTGCATATTAAAATGCAGGATGGCGCTAGTTTATATACAGCCATTTATACGCCAAAAGACCAATCTAAAAAATACCCTATCATAATGCAACGCACGCCTTACAGTTGCGCGCCTTATGGAGCAACCGAGTTTAAAAAGAGTATTGGTCCCAGCGAGACTATGATGAATGAAGGCTACATTATCGTTTACCAAGACGTTCGTGGACGCTGGATGAGTGATGGTCTGTATGACAACATGCGCGCTTTTATCCCTGATAAAAAAACAAAAACCCAGGTTGACGAAGCATCAGACACCTATGATACCATTGATTGGTTAGTAAAAAATGTAGCAAACAATAACGGGAATGTGGGCGTTTGGGGAATTTCATATCCTGGTTTTTATTCTACTTATTCATTGTTGAGTAATCATCCTGCCTTGAAAGCGGTTTCGCCTCAGGCTTGTATCAGTGATTTCTTTTTCGATGATTTTCATCACAATGGTGCTTACTTGTTGAGCTACTGGAAAGCGACACCTTTATTTGGTATCCAAAAATCGGAACAAACTACCAAATCTTGGTATCAATTTCCTGATTTAGGGACCAAAGATGACTACCAGTTTTTTCTAGATGCAGGTCCTTTATCTAATTTGGATAAATTTTACGGTAAAGACAATGAATTTTGGCAACAGCTCAAAGACCACAGCAGCTATGATGAATTTTGGCAAAAAAGAGGAATCTTACAACATTTAAAAGAGATCAAACCTGCAGTGATGACTGTGGGAGGTTGGTTTGATGCAGAGGATTTATACGGTCCTTTGAATACTTATGAAGCGATTGAAAAAAGCAGCAAAAACTACAATACGATTGTTATGGGACCATGGAGTCATGGTGATTGGGCCAGAAATAGTGCGAGTGCGATTATTGGTAACATAAAGTTTGGTGATAGCATTTCTGGGTTTTTCCAAAAAAATATTGAAGCCAACTTTTTTCGTCATTTCCTAAAAGACAGTGGTAAAGGCGAAAACAAATTACCAGAAGCCTATGTTTTTGATACGGGCGTTAAAGACTGGAAAACCTATGATGCTTGGCCTCCAGAAAATGTGGTGAAAGAGAGCTTTTATTTGGCAGAAGATAAATTAACGACTGTAACGTCAAATGATGGAGGGTTTCAGGAATTCATCAGCGATCCTAAAAAACCGGTTCCTTTTACCGAAGACATCAATCAAAGAGGGATTACGCCAAGAAAATACATGACCGATGACCAACGTTTTGCTGCGAGGCGTCCTGATGTTTTGGTTTTTGAAACCGAACGATTGACAGATGATACTACTTTGGCGGGAGAAATCTTGGCACAATTGCAGGTTTCAACCACTGGAACGGATGCTGATTGGATTGTGAAAGTAATTGATGTGTTCCCTAATGACGAACCAGAAACTGCGGAGATCGCCCCCTATTTAAAGATGAGTAATTATCACATGATGGTGCGTAGCGAAGTGATGCGTGGCCGTTTTAGAAACAGTTTTATCAATCCGGAACCTTTTATAGTCAACGAGAAAACGGCAGTTAATATCAAACTGCAGGATGTGATGCATACGTTTAAGAAAGGGCACAAAATCCAAATCCAAATTCAAAGTACTTGGTTCCCTTTAATTGATTTGAATCCGCAAACTTTTGTAGAAAATATTTTTTATGCGAAACCGGAAGATTTTAAAAAGCAAATGCATCGCGTGTACGCCGATTCTAAAATAGTATTTTCTGTCTTGAAATAATAGAAACTAATTTTAAACAAAAACCCAATCCTAGAAATAGTGGTTGGGTTTTTGTTTTATAGGGTTTTGGGATTATCGTTTTGCGAGTATAAATTCAATGGCTTTCTCAAGCAGTGGTGCCATCACCTCATACCCCGCTTTGTTCGGGTGAACTCCGTCATTGGAATAGGCGAGTGCTAACCCGTTTTGGTCATCAGCCAACGCCTTGTGATAATCAACAAAAGGGATTGTATTGGCGTTAGCGTAATCTGTTAAAAGCCTATTTAACACGATGATTTTATCTGCCGGTTTCTGATTGGGTCTCCACGGAAAATCAGCTGCAGGTAAAGCTGCGCATAGAATTACTTCGATATTATGGGTTTTCGCTATGTCAATCATGGAGAAAATATTGTCTGTAATTTGTTCTAAAGTTGCGGGGCCCGTATTTCCTGCAATGTCATTCACTCCAGCAAGGATTACAACTAAAGACGGTTTTAAAGCGATTACGTCGGCTCTAAAACGCAATAGCATCTGGGGGCTTGTTTGTCCGCTAATTCCGCGGTTGATGTATGGCTTTCCCACAAAGAAGTTCGGATTTATAGTGCTCCAAAACTCAGTTATGGAATCGCCCATGAATACAATTCTGTTTTCGGTCGTATCCGGCTCAGCGAGAATCGCATTTGCTTTTTGGTACTTGTTTAAATTGGGCCAGTCTTGTGGCATTAGCTTTTGCCTAATAAAATATTAATACTGTTACAGAAAACAATCTGTGAATCTTTATTAGTAATCAGATTAAGTATTTATAAAGAAGCATTAATCTAATTAAAAACAAACTTAATATTTTCGAAGTAATAAACAAGATTTCATTGTTGAAAGTTGAAGTTTCTGTTATAAAAAGAATCTATAATTTAAGCACAAGCAGTTGATTTGGAATTTGAATTTTAAAGTTTAGTTAAAATAACCCTAGACTGAAAAACTTCCAGTATAAAATGGCTAAGTTTGAGTGAATTAAAAAAGTACAAATTATGAAAAGAAATGCAACCGCAGTATGGCAAGGATCCGTCAAAGAAGGAACTGGAAAACTTACAACACAAAGTAACACGTTAGCAAACACACAATATTCATTTAAATCGCGTTTTGAGGATGGAGTGGGTACTAATCCAGAAGAACTAATTGCTGCAGCACATTCTGGTTGTTTTGCAATGCAACTTTCAGCATTTATTGGCGAGGAAGGATTTACTCCCGAAAGTATAGAAACTAAATGTGAAATTAACTTAGTAGATGGAGTAATAGTAGGATCTCACATAATAGTGAAAGCAAAAATTGAAGGTATTTCAGACGCTAAATTTCAAGAACTAGTGACTAAGGCGGAAAAGAACTGTCCTGTTTCTAAAGTATTAAATGCAGACATTACATCTACCGCTACTTTGTTTTAAAATGGCGACACATTAATTATATAAAAAAGAGGCTCCATTATCGTAATGGAGCCTCTTTTTATTTTAAAATTGATTTTCTAAAACAAACACTATCTTCTATCCCCTCGTATTGTCCATAATTTGCGGTTATGGCAAAACCGTTCTTCTTGTAAAGTGCAATGGCCTCTGGATATTTTTTGCCAGTTTCCAAAATGCAGCTTTTGAAGTTTGTTTCTTTCGCCCATGATTCCAGTTCTTTCAGGATTGTTGAGGCTATGCCTTTTCCGCGATCTTCGGGGTTTACAAACATTCTTTTTATTTCGGCAACTTCGTCTTTGTAAACTTTAAAAGCGCCGCAACCAATCGGCCTTTGGTCCTCGTAAACTACTATCGCGTGCTTTATGCTATTTGTTTTGTTAAATTGCGCGTAGAAGCTGTGTTCTGATCCATCACGCACTTCAATATCTTCGTCGAGTTTCTCTATTAAGGCAATGAAATCAACATTTTCAGCAGAGGTCCTTATAATCTGTATCATATTAATCAAATAAATCGGAGGATAAATATCGGTCGCCTCGATCACAAATGATTGCGACAATCACTCCCGATTCTAGTTCTGCAGCAATTTTCAAAGCCGTAGCAACAGATCCGCCACTGCTCATTCCTGCAAAAACACCTTCCTCGAGTGCTAGGCGTTTGGTCATTGCACGTGCTTCCTGTTCGCTCACTTCAACAATGCGATCCACCTTTGCAGGGTTGAAAATTTTAGGCAAATATTCTTGGGGCCATTTCCTAATTCCCGGAATTTGAGATCCGTCACTGGGTTGTGCCCCGATGATTTGTATGGCGGGGTTTTTCTCCTTCAAATAAGTGGAAGTTCCCATTATAGTTCCTGTAGTTCCCATAGCTGAAACGAAATGAGTTACTGTTCCTTGGGTATCATTCCAAATTTCCGGTCCCGTTGTTTTGTAATGCGCTTTCCAGTTGTCGTCATTGGCAAATTGGTTCAGCATGACATATCCGCCTTCGGCCACTTTCTTGTCGGCGTAATCTCTCGAGCCTAGTATACCCTCTTTTGCGGATGTTAATATGACCGTTGCTCCATAGGCACGCATGGTTTGTGTACGTTCTTTGGTGGAATCCTCTGGGAGTATTAATTCGATTTCGATACCTAGCAGTTGGGCAATCATAGCCAACGCTATTCCTGTATTTCCACTCGTAGCCTCAATTAGTTTATCTCCTTTTTTAATATCACCTCTTTCTAGTGCTGATACCATCATGTTGCGGGCTGCACGGTCCTTAAGGCTTCCTCCCGGATTGTTTCCTTCAAGCTTCAATAAAAGTTTTACGTTTTTGTTTTTGATTAAATTCACACTTTCCATCAAAGGCGTATTCCCAATCAGGTCTAATAATTTTTGTGGCTCCATGTTATCTTAACTCTTTTATTTTTACTTCTGTCGTAGTGGTGTTGGTAACCAATGATCGCGGTGGTATGGACTTGGTAATCCATGTGTTTCCTCCAATTATACTGTCCCTGCCAATTATTGTTTCTCCCCCTAAAATCGTTGCATTCGCATAAATACATACGTTTTTCTCCACGGTAGGGTGCCTTTTGTTATTTTTCATGTCTTTGCTTACACTTAGTGCTCCCAAAGTTACCCCTTGATATATTTTTACATTTTTTTTTATCACAGTAGTCTCTCCAATTACAATACCTGTTGCATGGTCTATGAAAATAGGCGAATCGATACAGGCGCCTGCATGAATGTCCGTTCCGGTGATGCGATGTGCGTATTCACTCATCAATCGGGAAAACAATAGCAGATCTAAAAGGTATAATTCATGGCTTAGGCGATAGATGGCAATGGCGTAAAACCCAGGATAGGCAAGATATACTTCCTCTATGCTATTTGAAGCTGGATCATTTTCCACGAAGAAATTGGCATCTTGGTTTATTTTTTCTAGTACCGAAGGTAGTTTTTCAAGAAAACGATCCCAAATGGAATCACATATTCCCTTTGGTTTTTTACAAGCGATTACCGATATTTCTTTGAAAAGAAACTTCAGTTCGTCAATGCTTTCGCTTAAAGGGGCATTCGAATCAAACAACGTGTAGAAGAGCTTTTCAGTAAAAGCTTCCGTTTTTGTTTTTATTCCGTAATTGATATTAGAGTGGCTCTTTAAAGAAGTTATATTATTGATAATCAGATCCTTTGTCACGATTATGAGTTTGATTTATTAATAGAAAGGGTTTGAAAAATAGTGTTTTTAGGAAAGACAACAACAATTCCATAAAGAAATTGAAAAACTAAAGTCTAAAAAGGATTGATTGTTGCTCATCACTATAATTTGTTGGTTCAAATATAAAACGAAACAAAGATATTGAACTATTTCCAATAATACTGCAAGAACTTATAGAGTCTATTAATAGCTGTATAAGTTTAAATTGGAGCTAAAAGAGGATGTAGTATTATCTAAATTTTGAATAATTTTAAATGCGTAAATTAGTAAGGTAAAAATAGAGTAAACGAAACTGGACCAAGATTCGCAATTGAGCACGAAAGGAAGTAAATTCCTTTAACTGACAAGGTTTTAAGTAAGCTGATTCGCGAGCTAATATTGACTTTGATGAAAAAGAATTTCACGAATTAACAGCGAGTAGTTTTTGTGCGTCACTTATATGAAATTGTTTAGGGAGATAATAGTGACAAGTACCTATACTCCAAACTAGCTAAAAAAAGGAAAGGAATTCAAAAAAGAACAAATGGAAATGAAGTATTTACTAGAATAAATAAATAATTCAACTTTGTAATAGTAGGATAGATCAGTAGTGTTTGTAGATATATCCGGCAATCATAAAAATGACGTTTATTAGCGCCACTGTCAGAATCAATTTTTGAGAAAAAAGACGTCTGTTTATAAAATGAAAACCAATAAACCCCAAAAATAATAGGCTTGTAAATAGAGCGGGATACATCTGGAATGAGGCTATAAACTCACCTCTTAAAAGTAGGACTAATGACCTCTGAAAACCGCAGCCTAAACACTCCACTCCAAAGAGTGTTTTACTAAAGCAGGGAAACATGTATTTTTCTAAATCCAATGGTTTTATTTTTAACAATTTACAAAATAGTAGCAAAGCTCATTAATAAAAAAAGCAAGGCTATTTTAAATTTATTACTTTTGGAAACTTATATGTAAAGAAATGAAAAAAATTATAATTCCAATTATGATTGTTGCGATACTAGTTGCTTTTTTTGAGCAGGTTAGTGAAGATAAAAATGTGTATATTACGGTCATTGCAATCGTTATTTTTATGTTTGGAATGATGCGATTAAGTGCCAAAACGCCTAGTAAAAATCAAGAAAAAGACGATAAGGATGTTTAATAAAGGAGATAAGGTTACCGTGCTTGACGAAGCTATAAACGGAGTGGTGTTGTCAACCAAAGATAAAGAGGTGACGGTAGAAACAGAAGACGGATTCGTGATGACATTTCTTGTCAA
>JBLIKQ010000113.1:0-7529 GCA_047635475.1 Porticoccaceae bacterium | reverse complement strand
TGTCTGCTTCCTACAAAAAGCGTTGATTTGTTATCGTTCATTTTTTATAGTCTTATATGCGGTCTTGTCCTCTCTACTAGCCACTAATTGATAGATTAGTACTAACTATACGCCAGTTTTTTGAGTAAAGCGACTTTAGTCTTTGTTATTGGGAATGGGTAAGAGGGACAAACCTATCATTTTAATCGTAAAGTTGTAACTTATGTATGTGCTGCATTAGTCCGTACTTTTTGATAATTTTTATATGGGCCACTGATTATAAATTGTTTTTGGTTTGAAGTAATCAGTAGTCCTTTTAAAAAATCACTCAATAGTATAAAAAAGTAGGGAGCTGATCAGCAGCTCCCTCTTAGTTATATTTGTTTGACAAAATCTAAAAAAACTTGTTTGTGAAGCTCAAGATCTATGTTGGGGGAAAGTGAAGCACGCACAATATAGTCTTTGTCGCCTTCTTTAGTCGTTCCTTGAGTAGATGTTGCAGGTATCGTCCAGTAACATCCTTTTAACTGCCCATAGCTCACACAGAACTTACTTTCGTTTGGGATTTCAGTAATCATTAAATTGATTAAATTAAGGTTTAATGCTCTTTTGTGTAATTCTTTTTCCGCCTCAGTATTTCCTTTAGTGGGAAGATCTAATGAAAACACAGATGGAGTAAATCCTTGACTTGCTAGTTCTTCTGAAACAAAATTGATTTTGGCCGCTGGTAAGGCTTCGTGGATAAAGTTTACAAATTCACGTGTATTTGTATAAGCATCCTTAATTCTTTGATTCATGGAAGGCAATTGTTTTGCTAATATTTCATATTGCAGATTGGTAGCCTCGTTATCACAAAGTTTTAGATGTAATTCTATTTTTTCCATCAAAGCTTCCGTTTTATTATTACCTACACAATATCCAGCAGTACATTTCCCACCGCTTGGAAACTTAGAACCACTAACATATGAAATGGTCCTAACCGCTGATAGAATCGCATCTTCGCCTAAAAAGTGTACATTAGGACAAAATGTTTGATCTAAAATAAAAACGGGATCAATAGCCACTTCACCAGTCGCAGTCTTACGTACTTTGCTTAAAGCATTTTTTAAGTTTATAAGATTTGGAACTTCAACTCTAGGGTTTGTTGGAATTTCAGCGATGATATACGAGATAGCATCTTCTTGGGCCATTTTATCTAAAACGATACTAATACTTTGTACCATATCGTTATCACCATCAACTGGTAAATCGACTACTTCTACATTATCAATGCATACAGCAACGCGTCTTGCTTGGTCATTTGTACCGCCATAACAATTAGGAGGAACAATAAACTTGATAGCCTTTCCTTTATGGTTTTCTAGAGCATCGTGAACTAGCCCCATCATAATCGCATATTGAATAGACAGTCCACTAGAAGCAACTAATGGCTTTGTAGTTGTACCAGTAATGCCTACAATTGAATTTAAGACCAATGTTTTGTCTGTCTCGAGTGTATTTTCCTTAGTATCAAAAGAAGGGCGCTCTAATAGAATATTTAGGGCAGCAAGACAGTTAGCTGGCGTCATCGCGATAGTCTCTCTTCTACGTACATGCTGAATTTCTGAAATGTAACTTTCGTTTTGCTTGCCTTGTACTAATAAAACACTTCCAAACTGAGGATGAATATTGATGAAAAAATCAATATTTGGGTTGGCACCAATAGTACCAATTTCATCTTGTTGTGAAATAAAAACAGTACTGCAATCAGTAGCTGCAATCTCATTTTCTGTCTCAATCTGTTCTAAATCAAATTTATAACCATAAACATGCCGCAGTATTTCTGCGTCAAAAAATGCTGGTAATTCTCCAGTATAAAAAAGGTGGGTGTTTTTATTCTCTATTAAATTTTTTCTTAGAATTGCTAAAACGGGAACCGTCTTTGAAGAAAAGCTGATTACATTTTTTGACTGTAGATTATTTAAGTTAGCGATTCCCCATTCTAGTATACAAGATAGCGGGTGACCTAAGCGGATATAGTCGTAAGCAGTGTGTAATTTATTGAGTGCTGATGATTCAGAATTATTGTCATTAAATAAGACTTCAAACTCTCCTAAAAATTGCGTTTTGGCCAATTTTTCATCGTAAATATCTAGTCGATGCGTTGTTAGACTCAACCATCCAGTTGGCATATTTTCCAGTACATCATTAATATAGTTTAGCATTTTATTGTCTTCCATAATTTTCATTTTTAGATAGAACGGCAAGGTACATTAATTTGATTTATTTAGAAATGTTAGATGAGGTTTTGTCACATTGTGACTACCGTAGGTATGGATTAATACTTGTTCTATGAATTAAACTACTTTACCACCAAACAATAAAAAATGCCAAATAAGTTCCCTTATATTTTTGCCAGCACAATAGCGCTTGTTTTTCATAAATGCTTGTATTAATTTGAATTGCAACCCCTTTATAATCAGTCCAAATTTCATTTTCGGATGCATCCATTCCCCATTCTTTTTTTGAAGGTAAATAATAGGTTTTTTCAGAATGATGCAGGCTTATAAATGTAGCTAAATTTAAATAATAACCTTTGATAGCATTATCATAGACAGGGGCTAACGTTGTTTTAAATTCATAGGGAATAAATAATGAAACTAATAAGCATAATGCTTGAGAAACGGTCTCAATATCGATAGTGGGAAATTTTGAGGCCGTACAGCTATGGTAAAGTAAAGGAAATTGTTTGCTTTTTAATTTTTCTAATTTCTCCCTTAAAGAATCGTTCCTGTTTGGACCAATCCAGTTATTTATAGGTTCAGACGAAATACTGGGGTCAAACAGATAGAACTTATAGGCTAACTCGAGGTGAATTAACTTCTTATCAATTGTATTTTCAATTATGAAATCAATTTCGCCTAGGGTCTTTCTATCTTCAATTATCTGAAAATGTTCATATAGAACCTGGTAATTTCCAGATAATTTAATTAATTCAGAAACAATTTTCTCTGCCAAATGCCCCAATCTGATATTGGTAGCTAATTGAAAGTCCAGATCATTTTGAAGGCTTAAACTGGATAAATGAAAAGTTTTCATACCAGTAACCGCAGCGTCTAAACTTTCAGCTTTTAATATTGACGCTATCCTAGATTTAGTTTTCATTTTAAATTAGATCAAATTTTTAATTAAACTCCTTTTCCATTAAAAATTAGCGCCAGAAATAATGCTTTCTTATAAAATTGGTAGCTTGTATTTAGTCACTATTAAATAGTACATTTTTATCAACACCTTTTAATATTTTCACAAGTAATTGCCGTTTTGGTCAGCACTATTCCTTTAAACTTTAGGCACTAGGAATGTGATTGCTTTCTTAAAAATCAACTCTAAAACTGACATTAGGGGTCATACCAAGGGATTTATTATCCACTTTTACGGCTTTGCTAGAATCATTTGGATCTACTATATAATAGCGATTTATTACGTTTGCTTGATTAGTACTATTAATAACTCCTGCACGTAAAGTTCCTTTTATGCCAGTTGATAAATTGAAGTTGTAACTCAATGATGCATCCAGCCGCATGAAATTATCTAGATTTTTGTTGTTTGGTGAATCGTAATTTACCGTTATGGTATTTCCGATTTGTACTGTTTCCTCTCCTTGTAAAGGGATAGTATAAGGTTGACCGTTTCTCCATATACCGCCCATAGAGAGCTTTAAGTTAGTATTAATGTCATAGTTTACACCTAGAGAGGCAGAATGTCTTAGATCATTATTATTAGGGAACTGGGAAGGTCTGAAGCTGACAAAATCATAATTATTAGTGCTGAAAGTGTAACTTATCCAAGTGCTTAATGGTCCTGAAGTTTTATTGGCCAGAAATTCAATTCCCTTTGCGGTATAGCTGCCATTTGCTTTTTTGTACTGGAAATTATTGTAAAAGCCTTGATTGGATGCGGTTATACCTTCTACTATTTTGTAGAATCCCGTTATTTCAACGTTCAGTTTGTTTTTGTAGAACTCTAGCCCAAAAGAGCCTTGCTTACTGGTGGCGACTGGGATAGTTTTATTATCAACTAATACCCAACGTCTTTTTTCCACACCTAGGAAGTCATCTTCAAAATCGATGATTTGTGTAGCAGTTTGGTTTTTAAATTCGCCCTCCAATTTTAATGCAAATTCGCTTGATACCTTTTGCCTGATATTGATTCTTGGTTCGAATAGAAATTTTTTAAACTTTTGGAAATAATTTAAGCGAAATCCAATTCTCAAATAGGTATTACTTTTGTGGTATTCTCCTTCAGCAAACAGACCGTGTTTGTCTAGTACTTCTTTTTTAGTACTAGTGTAGGATGGTGCATTAACCGTAGTCTGGTTTAGCATTCCTGTTTCATCAAATTCATAGCCTGCTAATAGGTTGAAGTATTCAGTAGCTTTGTAATGGCCGTTTAGTTTTATTCCTGTTTCCAAAACTTCATTAGCTTCGGTTTGGAGTTGGTCCGTTGCTAATTTGTAATCGGTAGCACTTATCTTGTAATTAGAATAGTAGCTGATAAGATTTGTGCGCAGTTTTGAATTCCATTGTGCTTTCCAGTTGCCTCCGTACCCAATGTTTTTTTGCGAAAGTCTACTAGATTGGATTTCTGAAGTATTGCTATTTGAGTTAAATGCTGTGTAATCCAATTCATTGTTTATGGCAATAACACTTGCTCTAAACTGATGTTTTTCATTGAGATCAAAAAGAATTTTAGCGGTATAATCGTAAAAGTAAAAATCTGATTTAGTACTGCTTTGATTGTTATTGGCATTTATTTCGCTATCCTGAAAACTTCGTTTGTAATAGTTTGTAAAAGTAGGCGTATCAATAAGGTCAGTAATGGAACGTCTACCAGAGATATCGACTTCCCAGTTTTTAGCTATTGGAATGGCCAAAAAGACGTCGGTGTTAATAAGGTTAACTCCGGCACCGCCTGACAAAGTAGTATTCACTTTATCATTGGTAGACATATTGATAGTACTGGAAACACCATCGCTATATTCTGCGCTTGTTCCGTTTTTTGTTACAATTACCTTATTCGTGAGGTTGGGGTTGTAAGCAGATATGAGTCCGAAGAAATGACCCGAGTGGTACATTTTGATATTATCCCAAATCATTAAATTTTGATCATTTGTACCGCCTCTCACATTGATGTTGGCAATACTTTCATTAGTACTCTCTACACCAGGTAGTGCTTGTATCGACTGTAATATATCTGGCTCAATTAAGCCGGGTAAGATTCCGAATTGTTTGGTATTCAAAACGGTACTTCCATCTAGGTATTTTTGTAAACCCGGAGTCAAATACACATTGATTAAAACCTGATTCAGTTCTTCATTGCTTGTTTTTAAAAGCAGCTCATTGCAGTTATTTTCTGTCGTGAATAATTGATTGGCTGTAAACTGTTTTTCTTCGTAACCAAGATAAGAAATTGAAATTATTGCGTTTATAGGAACGTTTGGAACGCTGAAAAAACCATCTTGATTGGTTATTGTAAGCCTGGACCCCAGGAGTATTGTAGCGCCAGCAAGAGGTATTTTCAATTCTTGTGAAAAGACAGTACCGCAAATAGGGATTGTTTTGTTAAGTGTAGAAACGGTGACATAACGATTGTCTAAAGCTTTAAAGTTCAAAAGTATATTAGAGTTGAGGAAATCCATTGTCTCTTGCAGCGTAAGTTTAGCTGAGGGTTTTTCAACAGTAATCCTTGCAACATCTTCAACGGCATAAGAGAACTTTACATTAAATTGCTTTTCGATGGAACTAATTACTGCTGTTAGCGAGACTTTGTTATTTGCTTTTTGCGCATGGCTCATGCTAGTTAAAAATATCAGTAAATAAAGCAAGTGTTTATTGAACCCCATAGTTGTACAATATAACGGTTTTGCCTTCTAGGTTATAACTAAGTTTAAGCGGAATGCTAATCGCCTCCAGCGCAATTTTTTTATTTTTATGAGTAAAGCTACCCGTAAACAGTTTTGAAGTATTAACGCCTTCCGTTCTAACCTTAATGTCGTATTGACGCTCTAATTCTGCAATAACCTGATCCAGGGGTATGCGGTCAAAACTCGATTCATTTTGCATCCAAGAAGGATTTTTTCCATCAAAATCGGGAACATCTTCGATATTGTTATTAATAAGTCGGAAGCTTTTACCCGGTGGCAGTTTAACTGTTTTATTATTGCGGGTTACACTAACCAGACCTTCAAAACAATTTACCTCGAAATAATTTTTTCGTTGTTTGACGTTAAAATGGGTCCCCAGTACTTTCACAACGCCATCGCTTGTGTTTACACTAAATGTTTGACCTTTTTTGACCTGAAAATAGGCTTCTCCTTCTAAAGTCAAAGCGCGGCTCTCGGCCCATTTTTTTTCATCGAAGGTTATTTTTGAAGCGGCATTTAATAATACTTCGGAATCATCTGGTAGATGAAAGCTTTTAGTTTGCGCTATTTGAGTTTCAAATGAGGTAGTAGTATTATAAAACAAGAAGTAGGCACTGGTTAATAATACAGTTAACACTGCAGCTGCCTGATAAAATATTTTTATATTTAGTGTTCTAACTTTAGTTTCCTTCTTAGATTTATTTCTGACTTTAAATTGGTCTAAGGCTTCTTGCGCATCCACTATTGGAGTTTCTAATTTGGACGTATAGTAGGCGATTTTTTCAATTACATTAAAACCCTCAGACTTTTTTAAATCCGTAATTTCTTGACTTGAAAGTTCTCTATTTAGCCAGTTTAGTATTTCTTTTTCGTTTTTCATTTTTGGAACTTTATACAAGTAAGACAACTAATTGACGGTTTGCCCTACCATAAATAAATAAATTATATATTTTCTATTTGAGATTTTAATATTTTGAGTGCTCCAGACATTCTTTTTTCTACTGCTTTTTGAGATATATCTAAAAGATCTGCTATTTCTCTATATTTTTTTCCGTCAATCCGATTCATCAAAAACACTTCGCGCTGGGCTTCTGTTAAAGAAGAAATTGCATTTTGCAGTTTTAGTTTGAATTCCTCTTCCTCTAATATATATTCTGGACTTTGATTATTCGTGTCTAGGTTAGGAGTGTCTTTGGCGTAAGCCAGAACTACTTTCTTATGTTTTATAGTATTTAGAAATAAGTTGTTTACGGTGGTAAGTAAATATGTTTTTACCTTGCTAAAATCAATTTTAGAACAATTCTCCCATATTTTGGTAAAGGCGTCTTGGACCAAATCTAAAGCGGCATCCCTATCACCACATTTGTAATAAGCAAAGTTTGTTGCCGATTGTACATTTTTAATGTAAAAGTGATTGAAGTGAGCTTCCTCACAAAGATTATTTTTATCGTCGCTCATTTAATGCTAGTTCTTTCTTAATAAATTGTAAAAGTAAAATATTTTTCGAATCTATCAGGCTCATTTATAAAATCTATATTTGAAGGATAAGTAGCTTTGAGTAATTAAAACTAAAAAACATACACTTTATGGAGGTTCTCTATCCATCTGTGCGAATATAGTTGTTTTCTATAAGCCAGATAAGGTGTAG
>JBLIKQ010000112.1:0-7700 GCA_047635475.1 Porticoccaceae bacterium | reverse complement strand
ATATTAGGTCTAAACAAAAGTTTTTCATCTAAATATTTCCCATATACCCCTTCAAGAATCGAAGGTATTGGACTAATCGAAGTTGAAAAAGAGATTAAAAAAAGATACCAAAAAGCATTTCCTAACTCTAATATTGCTAGTCTATTACCCTTAGAAATTGGCGGAATATACCGATGGAGAAGAACAGGAGAAAAACATATGTTCAACCCAACTACAATTTCAAAATTGCAACAGGCAGTCAGGTTAAACAGTCCTGAGAGTTACAAGGAGTACTCCACAATGGTCAATGACCAGAGTAAAAACCTAATGACGATTAGAGGCTTATTTGAATTCAACAACCTAGATCCCATTTCTATTGATGAGGTGGAACCTTGGACTGAAATCGTTAAAAAATTCAAAACTGGCGCAATGTCCCTGGGCTCGATTAGTAAAGAAGCCCACGAAAATTTGGCTATTGCCATGAACAGAATTGGAGGAAAAAGTAACTCTGGTGAAGGAGGAGAAGATCCTTCTCGCTTCATAAAGAACTTAAATGGCGATTCTAAGAACAGTGCCATCAAACAAGTCGCTTCTGGAAGATTTGGAGTGTCTATCGACTATTTGACTAGTGCTAAAGAGATTCAAATAAAAATGGCCCAAGGTGCGAAACCAGGAGAAGGTGGCCAATTACCCGGTGCAAAAGTAGATCCACAGATAGCCAAAGTGCGAAACTCAACACCTTATGTAGGTCTAATTTCCCCACCCCCGCATCACGATATTTATTCTATTGAAGATTTATCTCAATTGATTTTTGATTTAAAGAATGCCAATCGCGAAGCACGTGTGAATGTAAAATTAGTTGCTGAAGTAGGAGTTGGAACTATTGCTGCCGGTGTTGCCAAAGCAAAAGCAGATGTGATTTTGATTTCTGGATTTGACGGAGGAACAGGCGCGGCACCACTAACTTCCTTACAACATACCGGCATTCCTTGGGAGCTTGGTTTAGCTGAAGCGCAACAAACCTTGATATTAAACGACCTAAGAAGTCGCGTAGTATTGGAGTGCGACGGGCAGTTAAAAACAGGTCGTGATGTAGCTATTGCTGCTTTACTTGGTGCAGAAGAATTTGGTTTTGCCACTGCCCCACTAGTTGCTTCTGGCTGCATAATGATGAGAGCTTGCCATCTGAACACTTGCCCAGTTGGAATTGCTACTCAGGATCCAGAATTAAGAAAAAACTTCAAAGGAACGCCAGAGCATATAATTAATTTCATGTATTTCATAGCTGAAGAGTTAAGAGAAATCATGGCGCAATTAGGGTTTAGAACGCTAAAAGAAATGGTTGGACAGTCACAAAAACTGAATGTGAACAAGGCCATTAAGCATTATAAAGCAAGTGGTTTAGATTTATCAACTATTCTTTATAAACCAGAAAAAGCAAAAACAGTACCAAATCACAATACAACAACCCAAGATCACGGCCTAGAAAACGTGCTTGATTTTCAAATTATAAAGGCAGCAATTCCTTCTATATATAGAAAAGAAAAAACAAGAATCAATTTTAAGATAAAAAACACGGACCGCTCCGTCGGTGCCATTTTGAGTAACGAAATCTCAAAAATATATGGTGCCCAAGGATTACCTGATGACACTATTTTAGTTGACTTTGAGGGTTCAGCAGGACAAAGTTTCGGTGCATTTGCAACAAACGGACTGTCATTTAAAATTCATGGAAACTGTAATGACTATTTAGGAAAAGGACTTTCAGGAGGAAAATTAATTATTAAAGTTCCACCTACTGCTACCTTCAAACCAGAAGAAAACATCATCATAGGAAATGTAGCTCTTTATGGTGCTATAACTGGTGAAGCCTACATAAACGGAATGGCCGGCGAGCGTTTTGGAGTAAGAAATTCTGGAGCAATTGCAGTTGTAGAAGGAATTGGAGACCATGGATGTGAGTACATGACCGGAGGAATAGTAGTAGTACTTGGGAAAACAGGTAGAAATTTTGCTGCTGGAATGAGCGGCGGTATTGCCTACGTTTTTGATGAGAAAAAACAATTCGAGAATGGTTTATGCAACATGGAAATGGTAGCATTGGAAACTTTAGAAGACGAAGATTTAGTTAGACTGAGACGTTTAGTTAGAAATCATTCTATGTATACCAATAGTCCATTGGCCAAAAGAATTTTATTAGATTGGGGAAATCAAAGTAAACATTTTGTAAAAGTAATGCCGACAGATTACAAAATAGCATTACAAAGATTAGCAGACGAACAGAAAATTGAAGAACTAATAGCATAGTCATGGGAAAAATAGGTGGATTTAAAGAATACAATAGAACGGACGAAAGCAATACAATTGTTAAAGAACGTGTGTCAAACTATAATGAGTTTACGATTCCGTTAGCAAAAGATAAAATAAAAGAGCAAGGATCGAGATGTATGGATTGCGGGATTCCATTTTGTCACAGTGCCTGTCCCTTGGGAAATTTAATTCCTGATTTTAACGACATGGTACACCAAGAAGAATGGCAAGGCGCTCTGGAGATATTGCAATCAACAAATAACTTCCCTGAATTTACAGGTCGCTTATGCCCTGCCCCTTGTGAAAAATCGTGTGTTCTTGGTATCATAGAAGAACCAGTAGCAATCGAAAATATTGAAAAAAATATAATCGAAAGAGGTTTTGCAGAAGGATGGATCAAACCTCAAATACCAGCTGTAAGAACAGCTAAGACAGTTGCAGTAATTGGTTCTGGACCTGCTGGACTTGCCGCTGCGCAACAATTAAACAGAGCCGGACATACGGTGACTGTTTTTGAAAGAGACAACGCCATTGGCGGTTTATTGCGTTACGGAATTCCAAACTTCAAGTTAGAAAAAGGAATCATAGACAGACGAGTGTTAGTATTACAAGCCGAAGGTATCGTTTTCAAAACAAATGTGAATGTTGGTGTAAATTATAGTGTAGAACAACTGAATGCATTTGATTCAATTGTTTTATGTGGTGGTTCGACAGAAAGCAGAAGCTTACCTACAAAAGGAATAGAAACTAAAGGAGTTGTTCAAGCAATGACTTTCTTGACGCAACAGACGAAATCATTATATGGTGAAGTATTTCCTGACCAAATAAAAGCTACTGGTAAAGATGTAATCGTTATTGGTGGCGGAGATACAGGTTCAGATTGTGTGGGAACTTCAAATAGACAGGGAGCAAAATCGGTGACGAATTTTGAAATCATGCCTAAACCACCCGTTGGAAGAAGCGAAACCACGCCTTGGCCTTTTTGGCCTTTGCAATTAAAAACATCTTCTTCTCATGAAGAAGGTTGCGAAAGAAACTGGCTAATCAACACTAAGGAATTCATTTCAAACGATAAAGGAGAATTAGTCGGTTTAAAAACTGTTGAAGTGGCTTGGAAAATGACTCCAGGACAAAGACCAGAATTAGTAGAAAAAGAAGGTTCAGAGAAAACTTGGCCCTGCGATTTAGCGCTATTGGCCCTTGGTTTTACTGGACCAGAAAAAAACTTAAGCAGTCAATTAGGATTAGAATTAGACATGCGAACTAATTACAAAGCGACCAATTATAAAACCAATGTACCTCACATATTCACAGCTGGAGACATGCGCAGAGGACAATCACTGATTGTTTGGGCAATATCAGAGGGTCGTGAGGCCGCAAGAGAAGTTGACTTGTACCTAATGGGATCTACTAACTTGCCTACAAAAGGGAATGGTGATTTACCAAGTCTATAATAAAGATTTAAAATAATACTATAAAGCTGTCAAAAAGTAATTTCTGGCAGCTTTTTTTGGGGCTGCCCCAGCATCCACTAACGTTACTGCTTGGTCGGGCTATCCGCTTCAAGTCCTCGTCACTTTCGCTCTCGCTTCAGCGACTGTGGGCTTTTCGCTACTATCCCTCATCCAAAACTTAGACTAGCGCATCTTATTTGTTCAATTTACAACATTTTGTTACAAATTGTTAGAAATCGAATATTCACTTGCCGTATCCATAAAAAGATAATAAATTTGCTTAAAAATCAATCACAATGCAACCAAAAGACTTACTTCAGCTAACAGAACAATTTGGCAGTCCAATATATGTTTATGACGGCGACAAAATAAAATCCCAATACAATAGATTAACTAAAGCTTTTTCTAAGGTAAATAACTTGCGCATTAACTACGCGATGAAAGCCTTGTCAAATGTAGCCATACTTCAATTACTAAGAGAAATGGGATCTGGTTTAGATACCGTTTCTATTCAGGAAGTACTTTTAGGACTACATGCAGGATATGCGCCAGAAAAAATATTCTATACCCCAAACGGAGTATCTCTAGAAGAAATCGAAGAGGTGAACGCAATGGGAGTTCAAATAAACATCGATAACCTATCGATATTAGAGCAATTTGGAGCAAAACATCCAGCTGTTCCTGTATGTATTCGTATTAATCCGCATGTAATGGCAGGTGGAAATACTAATATTTCAGTAGGTCATATCGATAGCAAGTTTGGTATCTCGATTCATCAATTACCACATTTAGTGCGTATTGTTGAAAACACTAAAATGAACATAGTGGGTATTCACATGCACACGGGTTCAGATATTCTCGATATTGAAGTGTTTTTATATGCTGCCGAAATATTATTTGATGCTGCCAAAAACTTTAAAGATCTTGAATTCTTAGATTTTGGAAGTGGATTTAAAGTACCTTACAAAAAAGACGATATAGAAACTGATATTGAAGAATTAGGTAAAAAATTATCTAAAAGATTCAATACTTTCTGTAAAGAATACGGGAAAGACTTGACGCTGATATTCGAACCAGGAAAATTTCTTGTAAGTGAAGCAGGGTCCTTTTTAGTAAAAGTAAATGTGATCAAACAAACAACATCAACGGTATTCGCAGGAGTTGACAGTGGTTTCAACCACTTAATCCGCCCAATGCTTTATGGCTCACAACACCAAATTGATAACATTTCCAATCCCAAAGGAAAAGAGCGATTCTATTCCGTAGTAGGATATATTTGCGAAACAGACACTTTTGCAAACAACAGAAGGATTTCTGAAATCAAGGAAGGTGATATTTTGAGTTTTAGAAACGCAGGAGCCTATTGCTATTCAATGGCTTCCAACTACAACTCCAGATACAGACCTGCAGAAGTTTTATGGATGAATGGTCAAGGGCATTTAATCAGAGCTCATGAAACTTTTGCAGATTTATTAAGAAATCAAATTCCGTTGCCAATGGAAGCAACTGTTTAAAAAAATAGACCTAAAAAAAAGCTGTGTTTTATAAAATACAGCTTTTTTTACGACTAAACAGAAACTAAATTATTCGCCTAAAACTTCCTCAAGAACATTAGCTTCAGTTCCATTAGGGAACGAGATTTTTATCTTCTGAGCAATTGTAGGTGCTATTTGAGTAATCACTTTTTTATTGAAAGATTCCCCTTTTTTAATATGCCATCCGTAAAAAATAGCGGGAACGTGGGTGTCATAGGAATAAGTCGTCCCGTGTGATGTTCCAGTACCTTGATATTCAATATAACCAGGTTTATCTAAGATTACTAAATCCCCATTTTGAGTTACATCATAGCCATTAGCGATAAAATTCAAAAAATAATCACTACCCGTCGAGTTCAAAATTTCTTCTTCAGTATACACTCTTTTCACATAATCTTGGGTCATTAAATACCCTTTGAAGGCCGCTTTTACCACATTCAAATCAAGATTGTTTGCTTTAACCACGTCCTTATTAAAATACAAATTAAAACTAGAGTAGTTTAATACTAAGTCCGAACCAAAAGTTTTTACGGAGAACTCTTTCAAATTATTTCTGATATCATTTGGACTAATGCTGTTTACATTGTACTTGTGATCCTTTAAATAATTTACATTCTCTGCACCTCCATGATCAGCAGTCAAAAACAATAAGTAATTATCCTTTCCGACGGTTTTATCGAGATAATTTAAGAACTCCGCAATTGTTTGATCTAATCTCAAGTAGGTATCTTGCAGCTCCATTGATTTTGGCCCTAGGATATGACCTACATAATCAGTAGAAGAAAAACTAACCGTAAGGAAATCTGTTATATCATCTTTACCTAATTCTTCTTTTTCGATAGCTTTCATAGCAAACTCTGCTAATAAATTGTTTCCAAACGGAGTGGCGCGCAATACACCCGCATCATTCTTGGCATACATAGCCTTTAAGTCATAAGGAAATACGGGCGCAGTACTATCGTATAACTTCCCTTCATACGGATTGTTATCTTCTAGGCTTTCATTATAAGTACTTTCAGGTTTGAACAAATCCCAGCCTTTATTGATATACGGCATATAATGCTTTTCGTCATTGAATTTTTGAACCCACCCAGGCAATTTTTCACCATAAAAGGTACTAGAAATAAAAGAACCCGTCTTACTGTACCAAAAAGCCCAATTAGCAAAATGGCCCGCAGGCAAAATGGCACCACGATCTTTAAGACTTAAGCCGATAACCTTGCCTTTAAAGTTAGTACCCATTCTTAACTCATCAGTAATCGTAGTGGTTAATAGATTTCTCGGAGACATTTCACCTTCTTCTTTTGTTCCGTCTCCCAAAGTGCTTACACTAGCATCATCTGTACAATATATTTCTGTACCTAACCGTCTGCTAAACCACTCATTACTTACAATTCCATGAGTTGCAGGCGTGGCTCCTGTATAAATAGAAGCATGACCTGGAGCCGTATACGTTGGCATATAATTAAAATGCATATTCTGGAATGAGTAGCCATTATCCATTAATCTTTTAAAACCGTTAGCCGAAAAATCATCCGAAAAGCGATACAAGTATTCCGCTTTCATTTGATCCACTACAATACCAACAACTAATTTTGGTCTTTGTTGCGCTTGTAAACTTGACAGTATCATAAACGCACAAAACAAAAATATTTTTTTCATAATAAAATTTTTACTGAAACAAAAATACATCTTTGAATTCGAAAAAACCGACATATCGATGTTCTATCAATAAAATTAACGGTAAGATAACCATTCTATCCTCTAGGAGCAAGAGAATAAGGCTTCACTAAATGTCAAACAATAAAAAATTTATTACTTTTAAAACGAATTTCTAGTTTTAATAAACGGTCTAAATAGTAAAGTAATGGGAATGTACAACAACGAAGCTATTTTTGAAAAATCTTGGGATAAAAATTATTTGTCCGAAGAACTAATCCAAGCACAATGGGCCGAATTTGTCGAGCTTAAAAAGGTTATTGCAGACTTGTATCAAAAAAACAAAGCACCTTTGAAGACCCTAGATATCGGAATTGGAAATGCCAGAATAGCTAAACATCTAAGTGGAATACCCGAGATTTGGGATATGCTGGATTCCTATGACGGCACTGATAATGCCGAAGCATGTGTACAACTAGCGAGGCAAACAGCGGAAGAATTAGAAATTGATGATAAAGTAAAGGTATATTTAGTAGACGCCATCCATTTAGATACATGGAAGAAAAAATATGATTTAATACTCATTACCTGGTTTACGGCTGGGAATTTTTATCCTAGCAATTTCCCTTTTTACAGCTATAATTCATCAGAAAATCGCCTTGATTTATCCAGAAATGAACAGTTTGAAATAATATTTTCACATTTATATGCCCTATTAAATCCAGGAGGAGAAATAGTAATTGGGGCCTGTTATATTGACAAT
>JBLIKQ010000111.1:0-7710 GCA_047635475.1 Porticoccaceae bacterium | reverse complement strand
CCACTGGCATCTGTTGCCGTTAAGATTACTTCAACTGAAGTTCCTAGATTTGAACAATCAAATGTCGTTTTACTTAAAGTATAAGACGGCTCAACTCCTGAATTATCTGTTGATTCATTCCCTACCTCTTCTGGAGTAATACTTGCGTTACCACTTGAATCAAGTGTTACTTCCTTGTCCGTTGCTCTTGCTACTGGTGGCGTAGTATCAATATCTGTTGCTGCAATCTTAAATGTACCTCTCGAGTTATCACCATAGGTCCAAACTCTAACATATAAAAATTCTTCTTGGCTAATTAATTTTATTCGGCTATAAAGTTCAGAACCACCGTCATCATCACAAGCAATAACTAGATACCCATCAGATGGATTATAGGAGTAAATACCTAATACAGTATCCATACCTGAACCAGAAAAATCAGTTTCTACATCCAAATTACCTGATTCAGGCACTGCTACCTTATACCAAACATCCCCTCCTCTGTAAGCTCCACATCCAGGTACTTGAATAAAAGCACCACCTCCTTCTGATGCTGTTGCACCTACATTTGAGCCAATAGTAGCGTCCGCTCCAACAATGAGCTCAATCGCATTAGCTGGATCGTCGTTAACTGGGGGGGGCCAGAGACCAGCTACTTTGCATAATAAGCAACGTAGCTGCAATAAGTAAGTTTTTTTTCATATTAAATTGATTTATCTTAAAAATTAATGTACCCTAACTCCAAAACTATAACACAAAAGAGTAGTCCGGTTTTAATTAATAATTATCTTACAAAACTAATGTTTAATTTTATTTTAACCAGAAATTTAACATTATTTTTGTTGCAAACTGCTAATAGGCAAATAAATGATATTTTAAATATTTATTATTTAATTTAAATGTCAAATAAGCACAAGGATAATGGCCTACGCAGCGGATAGTTTGCGTAAAATAAAAAAGGGTCTTATCAGCATAATGCTGATAAGACCCTTTATTTATTGGAATATGTACAAATTTAGTTTACCCCTTAATTTGCTTCAATGAAGTTTTGATTCCGCGTATTAAGGACGAACTGAATCCGTGCATTTCCATCTCGTTTAATCCCGCAATGGTACAACCTTGTGGTGTAGTTACACGGTCTATCAATTGTTCCGGGTGTACCTGTTCTTCCATGACCATCTCGGCTGCTCCTTTTACAGTTTGTGCTGAAATCGCCAATGCGGTTTTCCAATCAAAGCCTATTTCGATTCCTGCCTGCATAGAGGCGCGGATATAACGTAAGGCAAAAGCGGTTCCAGAAGCGGCAAGAACGGTTGCTGCATCCATCAATTTCTCGTCTATAATAGGCGCTGTTCCTAAACATTCAAAAAGGGCTACTACTTTTTGCGCTTGCTCTTTGTCTTTTTCATGGAAAGCGATGCAGGTCGCCGATTCACCAAATTGTGAGGCAATATTAGGCATGATTCGGATGGCGCTATTACAAGCACCTACTTTATTTTGTAAGTTCTCTATCGACAATCCGCTCACGGTTGAGGCAACCACTTTATTGGTTATTGCTGGCAGAATTTCGGCCAAAACAACATCTACCTGATAGGGTTTTATAGTCAGAATAACGATATCTGCCTCCTGAATTCTATGAGTATTATCCGCCGAAACAGCTACACCCAATTCCTCCAAATAAAGTATGCTTGCCGTATTTCTTCTTGTTATGGTAATTTGATTTCCTTGCGAAAATTTTGCTATGCCTTTTGCGATTGCAACGCCTAAGTTTCCTCCTCCGATTATATGTATTTTCATAGTGGTTATGCTTTTGTTGGGTAGTTAGTTCGCTTGTTGCTTTTAAAATCCTAGAATCATTTTTGCTATCGAAAAATAAATTAAAATTCCGCAAATATCATTACTCGTAGTTATAAATGGACCTGTAGCCAATGCGGGATCAATGCCAAATTTATCAAGTAATAATGGAATAAAAGTACCTATAAGAGAAGCGATTATAATTACTGAAACTAATGCACTGGTGATAACGACACCAATTATAGGGGGTTCGCCCAAAAGAAAATAACTGCCTAAAAACAGGATACTCGCTAGAATTGCTCCGTTAAACAAACTCAAAGACACCTCTTTTATCAAACGGTTAAACAAGGACCCGCTCAATGTATTATTAGCTATGCCCTGAACTATTATTGCCGAGGATTGTACTCCTACATTTCCCGCCATAGCTGCGATTAACGGAGTAAAGAAAAATAGATTTCCGTGTTGAGCCATAGCGCCTTCAAATAAACCCAGCACTTTTACGGTTATAAAACCACCCAAAAGTGCTAACACTAACCACGGTAAACGTGCCTTGGACAGTTCAAGAATACTATCATCTGCTTCTACATCCTTCGAGATACCCGCAGCTAATTGGTAATCCTTATCCGCTTCATCCCTAATCACATCAATAATATCATCAATGGTGATACGACCAACTAACCGACCCATAGCATCGACAACAGGAATAGCCTCCAAGTCATATTTTTGCATAATTCTAGCAACCTCAACATCTTCGGCATCGACGTTGACTGAGTTTACTTTTTTGATATAAATTTCGGCAATTGGTGTTTTTGTCGACGTAGTCAAAAGGTCTTTTAGTGACAGCCTCCCTTTTAACCTGTTTTCATCATCAACAACGTAAATAGAGTGGACACGCGAAACATTCTCTGCTTGTGCTCGCATTTCTTTTACGCAAGTAAGGACACTCCAGTTTTCATTGACTTTCACGAGCTCCTTTCCCATCAAACCACCAGCAGTATCTTCATCATAACGCAAAAGATCAATAATATCCTTAGCATGTTCTAGATCGTCCAGCTCGGAAATCACCTCTTCTTTTTTGGCCTGCGAAAGTTCTGCGATGATATCAGCTGCATCATCAGTATTCAACTCATCAAGCTCTTCTGCAATCTCTTTGGCAGAAAGTCTTTTTAAGATATTCTCCCGCAAATCATCCTCCAATTCAAGAAGGATTTCCGATGTTTTTTCGGAATCTAATACTTTAAAAATATAAGTTGCCTCATCAAAATCAAGCTCGTCCAAAATCTCGGCGATATCAGCATGGTGCATATCACTAAGAAGACGAGATAATTCCTGGTCTTTCTTATTAACAATGTGTTGCTCTAACTCGAGTATTAGGTCTTTGCTGATTTTAAATTCCATCGGCTTCTATTTTTTGGGTAAGTTCTATAAACTGCGTTACATTCAGCTGCTCTGGGCGAAGATCAAAGATAGGGTCTTCTCTTAAACTATCGGACAGGTTTAATGTTTTTAAGCTGTTGCGCATGGTTTTTCGTCGTTGTTGGAATGCTGTTTTTACCACTGTGAAAAACAACTTTTCGCCGCAAGGCAAACTATAATCTGCTTTTCTGCGCAAACGTAAAACACCCGATTTCACCTTTGGTGGCGGAATAAAAACAGTTTCGTCAACAGTGAACAAATATTCAGCATCATAAAATGCCTGGACTAAAACAGATAATATTCCGTAAGCTTTGGTTCCTTTTTTTTCGCAGATGCGTTGCGCTACTTCTTTCTGAAACATGCCTGCAAATTCAGGAATCTGACGGCGATATTGTAAGGTTCTAAAAACAATCTGGGTCGAGATATTATAAGGAAAGTTCCCTATGATAGCAAACTGCTTCCCACCGAAAGTTTCATTAATATCATACCTCAAAAAATCCTTAGATATGATTCTATCTTTTAACTTTGCGTAATTCTCGTCTAAGTAAGTCACTGATTCCGTATCAATTTCGATGACATAGGTATTGACGGGTTTGTCTAACAAATATTTCGTCAAGACACCCATTCCCGGTCCTATCTCCAATAAATCCTCATATCCTTCCAGATTCAAAGTATCTGCGATGTCCTTAGCGATACCCTCATCCTTCAAGAAATGCTGTCCGAGATGTTTTTTGGCTTTTACTTTTTCCATTTTTTATATTTTGTCACAAAGGCACTAAGTGCTTTTTAATTTTATTCCACGCTTCAAACATTATGTTGAAATGGGAGGCGGATTACACGGATTTTACTTTTCTACACAAATTTTTCTAAATTCAGCATTAAAAATAGCTGCTAATCTGTAGCTAACTTATTTTTCAACTAAATACTATAAAACTGAATACTGATTAGTTTCCTCTAATGGTCTGAAACCAATTCCAACTCAGTTCTAAAAGCGAGCATTTTATTTCCAAATAAACTTGCTCCCTCTTCCCTAAATCTAGGCGCGTCTTCCAGATAGTACTTTTCTAGAGTTTCCTTACTATCAGTGGTGTACTGAGCCGAGTAGGTTACACCTCCCATTTCTTCCTCGATCAAAACCCGAACTAATCTAGCAGAAGAAAATTTTCCCGTCGCTAAGATTTCAGGAATGTGTTTGTGTTGCATCCAGATCATCCATTGATCGTGAACGCTTTCATGTATGTTTGTGGTAACGTTGTATATTATCATTTGCTAATTGTTTATTCGGTTAATTGTTTAATCGGTTAACCAAATAACCGATTAACCTTTTTATAGATTTTTATCTCCTCTTAACTTCCTGAAGCTCTTTCTAGCCTCTACGAAGTAAATGCTATCCTGATGATTGAAAATTATTTTTTCGTATAATGCTTTAGACTTTTCAGGTTCCGCCAATTTTTTATCATAAATTTCTGCCGAGAAAAATAAGGCTTCATCAATGTAAATTCCGTCACTGTGATGATCTACTATTTCTTGATATTGGCTTAAAGCCAAATTATAATCTCCTATTTTTTCATAAATTTTACCAAGTCGTAACAGCGTTACCGGCTCTATTTCCTGTCTTTTATACTTCTCTAAAACAGATTGAAACTGCGCGATGGCCTCCTTGTTTCTGTTCTGGTACAAAAGGTAATCTCCTTTGGCAAATTCCTTCAATGCCGTTTGTGTCGAATCGGCAACCGTATTGTCATTTATCAGAAGAAAATATTCCAACGCATCATTAGCAATCAATTGGGTATTGGCAGATTTCAGTTCCTTGAACTGCTTCAGTGCCCATACGAAATCAGTTTTAAAATAACTGGTCTTGGCCGCTTTCAAACTTGCTTCATGAGCTACCTCATCATTTTTCAGGTCCATCTCTATTTGAGAATAATAAATCAATGCTTGGTTGAATTTTTCTTCGAAAAGTAAAATATCAGCCAATTCCATTTTTGCCTTCGCTACTTGATAATCGTTCAATTGCAAGTCGAGCGTCTTTTTTATGATTGCTCTCCCTTGTTCTGAATCTTTCAAATTAAAGGCAACAAAATGCGCTTGAATCAATTGCAAAGGTAAGCTAAAAGGGCTTATTTTATATTCAGTCAGTAAACTGGACAATTCCGCATTAACAGCATCAAAATCCTTGTCTTGCGCCTTGTCTATTTTCATTTTAATCAAATAAGTGTGCGCCTGAATAAGCAACTGTAGCTCTTTGGTGTTATCTATCACAAAGTCCAAAATTTCTTTGGCCATATCCTGATCGTCTTCCTCTATCGACAAGTTTGCTAAGTTCACAATATTAGACAGTGATTCTGGATTGCGCTTGTAGATCGCTTTTTCCTGAATGAAGGCCTTGGAAAACTCTTTTTGTTGTACGTAGAACCAACTCAAGTACCGGTTCCAGAAAAGATCTTGATTTTTTTGAACTCGGATAATTAATGCTTTTCGCATCGCCTCATTAAAATTAGCATCACTCTCTTCTGACATGAAACGGGACAATTGATTCTGGATCAATATTGAATTTTGGGGATTAGCATAAGCTTCATCAAGAAAAGTAGAAATCATCATATCTGGGTTTCCTAATTGCCCATAAAGCAAGCCCTTTTGATAATTAAAATTAAGATTAGGTTCTCTATCTGTTGCGGTCTGATAGGATTTTAACGCCTTATCCAGCAATACTTTTTTCTCAAATGAGGCGGCGATAGCATAAACTTCGTTCGGATTTCTTTTGATTCTTTCTATAGCCTTATCGTAATAAATTATGGCCTCCTCCTCTTTTTTTTGCAATTGAAAGTTGTATCCCAATTCAACCAAAACGCTTCCTTGATTGTATTTATTCAAGCGGGATTGAATTGCTTTCTCAGCAACATCGTATTGCTCTAACTGCTGGTAACAATCTATGGTTCTCAGAAAGTATTGCATGTTTTGAGGAACGCTTAGCAGCAATTCCTCAAAACCGATTTTTGCTTTCTCAAAATCGCCTTTGTCATAATAATATTCCGCCAATTGTTCGTTTTGAGAAAAACAGACTAATGAAAAAAACAGCGTAATATGTAGAAAGAGTTTTTTCATTATAAAGTACAGTTTGTTTCTCAAACACTCTTTTTTTTAACCTTGTAAGTCATCTAGGATTTCTATTCCCTTTCTTTTAGCATTTTGCGAAAACTTATAGGACTTATATGGTGAAGTTTTTAGTCAATAATATCAAATCCACAGTACGGACGTAAAACTTCAGGTATCACAATTCCGTCCGCAGTTTGGTAATTCTCAAGGATTCCTGCCAAGACTCTTGGCAAGGCCAAAGAACTTCCATTTAAGGTATGTGCCAATTGGTTTTTACCGTCTTTGTCTTTGAAACGCAATTTCAAACGATTCGCCTGAAAAGTTTCGAAGTTTGAAACTGAAGAAATCTCTAACCAACGGTCTTGCGCTGTAGAAAAAACTTCAAAATCATAGGTCAATGCCGATGTGAAACCCATATCACCTCCGCAAAGACGCAATATTCTGTATGGTAATTTCAATTCGTTCAGAATTTCTTTTATATGTTCTACCATTCCGTCCAAAGCCTTGTAAGAGTTGTCTGGATGTTCGACACGGACAATTTCTACTTTATCAAATTGGTGTAAACGGTTCAGTCCGCGTACATGTGCTCCATAAGAACCTGCTTCACGTCGGAAACAGGGCGTGTAAGCTGTAGTTAAAACGGGCAATTCATTTTCAGCAAGAATTACATCACGAAACATATTGGTTACTGGAACCTCAGCCGTTGGAATTAAATATAAATCATCCGCAGCATCGTGGTACATTTGCCCTTCTTTGTCAGGCAATTGACCTGTTCCGTATGCCGATGCTTCATTTACCATATGTGGTACATGAACCTCATTGTAACCGGCAGCCGTATTTTTATCTAAAAAATAGTTGATCAAAGCGCGCTGTAGTCGTGCTCCTTTTCCTTTATACACCGGAAATCCTGCACCTGCTATTTTCACTCCCAATTCAAAATCAATGATGTCATATTTCTTTACTAATTCCCAATGCGGTTGTGCGCCTTCGTGCAAAACAGGAATAGCGCCTTCTTCAAATACATTAAGGTTTTCCTCTGGAGTTTTTCCTACTGGAACAATATCAGCTGGAAGATTGGGTAAACTATATAATTTTTCCAAAAGCTCCTGTGCAATGACATCAGCTATTTCGGCTAATCTTTTGCTTTTCTCTTTTAATACAACAGTTTTTTCTTTAAGTATTGCGGCTTTTGATTTCTCCCCAGCTTTCATCATTTCGCCGATGTCTTTGGATAACTTATTAGATTCAGATAAAATACCGTCTAACTCGACTTGTGTAGCGCGACGTCTTTCGTCCAGTTGTACTACTTCTTCAACAATACTTGTGGCATCCATATTCCTTTTTGCCAAAGAGGTGATTACTTTTTCCTGATTCTCTCTAATAAATGCGATCTGTAACATAGCTTGATTTTTATAACTCTACTTA
>JBLIKQ010000110.1:0-7784 GCA_047635475.1 Porticoccaceae bacterium | reverse complement strand
TTTATTTGACTATTTAATGGAAAAGGGAGTGATCACAGATTGGCGCGAGCCAAATGTTATTCGATTCGCTCCAGTTCCGCTATACTGCTCCTTTGAGGATATGTACGACTTTGGCCAAATTTTGAAAGCCGGAATTCTACGTTAAGCCAGATTGATTTTCAATCAAGGAACTTCGCAACTAATAGAAGGAATTATCTAAGTTTTCATATAGGTTTTAAGTTTTTCTTTGGTCAGTTATAAATTCTAAAGTTGACAATTATGAAAATAGTATATTTTGCGTTATTATCGTTAGCATTAGTTTCTTGTAAAAATCAAGGAAAAATGAATATTGAAGATGCCAAACAAGCAATTATTGACTCGATGAGAATTGAAATTGAAAAACAAAAAGTTGTGGATTCAATGCAAATTGAAATGAGCAATGCAGCAGCACAGAGGGAAGTTGTTGTTAATTAACCTGCAAACAGTACTACAACGACTACAATCGTAACGGAGAAAAAGGGCTTGAGTGGAGCTGCAAAAGGAGCCGTGATTGGCGCTGGAGTTGGCGCGGTAACTGGCGCAATTATTAGCAAGAAAAAAGGTGAAGGAGCCATAATCGGTGGTCTTGCAGGGGCAGGAGTAGGTGCGGGAACTGTTGCTATTATCGACGGAAGTAAAAAATAAAAAATTAATTATTTTACATATAAGGGGAGTGTCTGAATCATATTTGAGATTTAGACACTCTTTTTTTATAATCTATTTTAAGAATGATTTAGTGGGAGTGTCTTTTCTCGCATATTCGAAACGATCGATTAGTTTGGGCAAACAGTATCCGTCGACGCCGTTTATAGCGACTACATTTCCTTTGTCTATTTGTAACCAGCCATCATCGTGCCTTAAGCTTTCTTCAAAAAATATGTTTTCAATTGATGCGATTACATGGATTGTGTCATTTTCTTTAATGTAGTATTCACTTAAATACTTGCAGTATAACTGAACCGGGCTTCCTTTTGCAAAAGGAACCTTGATATTCTCTTTGTATTCTTCTTCAAGCTTTGTTTTCTCAAATTCAGAAACCCCATTTTCATAATTTGCTGATGTATGATGTGCGTCTGCAATCATAGATTCTGTTATATGATTTACTGTAAAGTACTCGGTGTCTTTGATGTTTTGGTAAGTATCTCTAGGTACTGTTGTTGGGCGGACAATGAAACCGATCAAGGCTGGGCTACTACCTATGTGAGTAACGCTGCTGAAAATAGCAATATTCGATTTTCCATGAATTGATTTGGTTGCTATTAAATTAGCTGATTTATATCCAGTACAAGAATTGATTAAATTCAATCGCTCTACTTTTTCCATTTTCAAAAAATCTAGTTGAGATAGCTGTTTCATTTTATTTTATTTTTGATAAATATACTTGTTGTTTACTGTTTTTACGAATATAGTAAACAATATAAATATATTGATGTGTAGTTTTTTATATTTCTGAGATACAATTCGCTCAAATTGAATTTGAAATTATTTATATTTGTTTGCATAATAAAAATTAAAGATGAATAAATTAAAAAAAGGACTGCTCATTTTAGTGTCAATATTGGCAGTGCTAACAATAGCTTTGATTGTTTATGGTTTCTATTTGAAGCCGAAATATGAGGGCCAATTAGAACTAAAAAGTATACAGGAAACGACAACGGTTTATTTTGACGAATATGGAATTCCTCATATCTATGCAGCTAATGCTAAGGATGCTATGTTGGCCTTAGGTTATGTTCATGCGCAAGATCGTTTGTGGCAAATGGAATTGATGCGTCGCATCGCTCCGGGTCGCTTGTCGGAACTTTTTGGAAAAGTGGCCTTAAAGAATGATAGGTTTTTTGCAGGTTTGGGTATAGAAGAAGCCTCAGATAAAGCGATTGCCAATTTAGATAAAAGTAGTCCGAGTTATCAGCTTATGATGTCATACCTCGATGGAATCAACGAGTTTATATTAGAAGGACCTAGTCCAATAGAGTTCCAATTGGTAGGAGTGAAGAAAGAAAAATTCACTATCAGAGACGTCTATAATATTTATGGGTATATGTCTTTTAGTTTTGCTATGGCTCAAAAAACGGACCCTCTATTGACAGACATTCGCAACAAATACGGAATGGATTATTTGAAAGATTTTGGTTTAGATAATTCATTTAATTCCGTCCAGATTAAAAATGCTAAAGAGAAGCCTGAGGAATACCTTGCCATTTCAGAATCAATCGCAACTTTATTAAATCAGTCACCAATCCCTCCTTTTATAGGTAGTAACAGTTGGGTTATTGGCGAAAAGAAAACCAAAAGCGAAAAAGTGATTTTTGCTAATGATCCCCATATTGGATTTTCGCAACCTGGAACCTGGTATGAAGCGCATCTTGTGACTCCTGAATTTGAATTATATGGCTGCTATTTGGCAGGTACTCCATATCCTTTATTGGGACATAATAGGAAGTACGCTTACGGTTTGACGATGTTCGAAAATGATGATATTGATTTTTATCAAGAAGAAAATAATACTAGTAACAGTAATATGTATAAAACGTCTGAAGGTTATAGTAATTATGAAGTCAGAAAAAAAATTATTAAAGTTAAAGACAGCACTGATATTGTGATGAACGTAAAAGTGAGTTGCCACGGACCTATTATGAATGATTTGATAGATGGTTTAAACCAAAAGAAACCAGTCGCCATGTCTTGGATTTATACGCAACAGCCTTTACATATTCTCGATGCGGTTTATAAGCTTTCACATTCGAAAAACAAAGCTGATTTTAAGAAAGGAGTCGCTCTAATAGCGGCCCCAGGACTAAATGTGATGTACGGCGATGCGGAAGGGAATATCGCTTGGTGGGCGAGTGGGAAATTATACAAACATAAAGAAGAGGTAGATACTCATTTTATTTTGGATGGTGCTTCAGGAAATGATGATATTACCGAGTATTTGGATTTCTCCCAAAATCCTTCGGCAGTAAACCCAGAGTGGAATTATGTTTATTCGGCAAATAATCAGCCAGAAGCGGTTGATGGGTTTTTATATCCCGGCTACTATCTGCCAAAAGACAGAGCTACAAGAATAACGCATTTGCTTGGTCCCAAGTCGAACTGGGATAAAGAATCAGTAAGTAATATGATGTTGGATAATACTTCAATAGTTGTACTTGAGATAGTTGAAAATTTAATTTCAAATTTGGATGAAATTTCACTTTCAAAAAATGAAGCTGAAGCACTTTCGGTTTTAAAAGAGTGGAAAGGAACCAATAATCTGAATGATGTAGCGCCGACGATTTACAACAAATGGATTTCTTTGTATCTAGAAAATACTTTTGAGGACGAACTTGGGAAAAAGGGTTTCAATCAGTTTTTGACAACTCATATTATGAAACAGATGATTGCAGGACAAATCACTAACGATAATTCACCTTGGTGGGATAATATTAAAACCCAAAACAAAAAAGAAACTAGAAGTGAAATCCTTTCCCAATCCTTTAAGGAGGCTGTGGCGATTTTAGAAAAACAATTAGGTAATTCTGTTTCGAATTGGACTTGGAATAAAGTGCATGTCGTCGAATATGAACATCCTTTGGGTAAAGTGGCAGCACTACGAAAAATATTTAATGTTGGTCCATTTGAAGTTGCTGGTTCAAATGAAGTAATCAATAATCAAATGTTTGATTATACAAATGAGGGAAAATATGTGATTAAAGGAGGTCCGTCAACCAGAAGAATAGTTGATTTTTCTGATGTAGAAAATAGTTGGAGTATTCTACCGACAGGACAGTCTGGTAATCCCCTCAGCTCGCATTACAATGATCAAGCTCAAATGTATAATGAAGGCAAGTTTAGAAAAATGAAAATGAATAAGGGTGAAATTGTTAAAACTTCCACAAAATTGGTTTTTATTCCAGCTAAAAACGCAAGTTTTTAAAGCGCTTCAAATAATAAATCAGTAATTTTGCTTAAATCTTTATAAAAATAATGCAAACTCCAAAAAGAATAGCCGTGGTGGGTTCGGGCCTAGTCGGATCTTTATTAGCTATTTATTTACGCAAAGCAGGCCATACAGTTCATATATTTGACAGAAGCCCCGATATTAGACAAACTCAATTTTCAGGACGGTCTATAAATCTAGCCATGTCAAACCGAGGTTGGAAAGCTTTAGATGGCGTAGGAGTAGGTGATGCTGTACGTGAAATCGCCATACCAATGGATAAACGCGCCATTCACTTGGTGGATAAGCTAAATTTCCAGAATTATGGTCAGGAAGGCGAGGCCATCTATTCCATTTCAAGAGGTATTCTGAATCGAAAAATGATTAATCTTGCGGAAGAAGCGGGGGCAGAATTTTTCTTTAATCAAAAAATTTGGGATGTAACCTTAAAAGATGCCACGTTGCATATGGGGGAAACCGAACGAGGGATTTGGGAAGAAAAAAAATACGATATCGTCTTTGGTGCTGATGGAGCATTTTCAAGAATTCGTCATCGCATGCAACGTCAGAATATGTTTAATTACTCACAAGAGTTTCTAAATATGGGCTACAAAGAATTAAATATTCCTGCAAACCCGGATGGTACCTATAAATTAGATAAGAATTCCTTTCATATTTGGCCTCGCGGTGAATATATGTTGATTGCCCTACCTAATTTAGACGGAAGTTTTACCTGCACCTTGTTTATGCCTTTTGAAGGGGAAAATTCGTTTAATTTGCTAAAAGACCGCAAGAAGGTGGAAGCTTTTTTTGAGAAAAACTTTCCGGACTCTATTGATGTTATTCCTAAATTAGCCGAAGATTTCTTCAATAATCCAACCAGTACGTTAGTGACTATGAAATGCTATCCTTGGACGTACGAAGATAAGGTAGCTTTAATTGGTGATTCCTCTCATGCCATCGTGCCTTTTTACGGACAAGGAATGAATTCCGGTTTTGAGGATATATCTATTCTCTATGAGATGATCGAAAAACATGGAGATGATTGGGAGATTATTTTTTCGGAATATCAAAAATCGCGCAAACCAAATGCTGATGCCATAGCGGAGCTTTCATACCGGAATTTTATGGAAATGAGCTCCAAAACTGCTGATGATAAATTCCTTTTACAAAAGAAAATAGAGAAATGGTTCTCAGACAAGCATCCTGACAAGTGGATTCCACTTTACAGTCGGGTGACTTTTAGTAACCGTCCCTATACGGAAGCCTTAGCCATCGGTGATCTTCAAAACGCTATTATGGAAGAAGTTTTGAAACTAGAGAAAATCGAGAGTATTTGGGATAGTGAATTAGTAGAAAATAAAATACTGGAATTTCTGAAATAGCTTTTTGGAGCTATTCCTGCTGTTCGTTACAATCTTTTTTGTCCTTTTTCGCAACGATATAGGACAAAAAAGATTTTTCACTTCTATCAGGCCTAAATTATTCCTCCCGATTCACTTTCGTAAAATCAAAGGCAGGTTGGCAAATCGCAATATACTCACATTCGGCAGCAAATGGGTTCGAATATTGAACACGAGTGTTTTTCTCTATTTTTATGGATTGCCCTGCTTCAAGAATGACTACTTCACCTTCAATGATAAATTGTTTTTTTCCTTTTATGATATAAGTATATTCATCAAATTCGGGTGTTTGATATGGCTCGCTCCAGTTTGGAGGTGCAATCATATGGGCAATTGAAATCTCGCGGTTCTTGGTTGAAACCAAGCCATGATGTTCCTCGATTAACTTTCCGTCCATCGTAGGGACAATAAAAGGGGCGTTTTGGATCAAATATTTTTTCATTTTACACTGTTTACGTTACTATTAATCCCAAGCACATTTACAGCTTCGGTAATTTCATTTTAGGGTTGTAACTTGGGTTTTTGTTTTTTGTAGTTGTTGCAAATGCAAGCGTTAAGAAGCAATATGCCCAGTGCAAAGTTAACACTCTAGGGGATTTTTTGTTTACTTTTTTCAGGATTTTCGACAAAGCCTATCTCCTATTATAAAAGTTGCGCTTATCAATAGTTTTAAGACTAATTTCCTTAATGCGTCCGTTGTAGTTTTTGCTTGTTTAGCTACTACTTAATTAATAATAGCCGCTTTTTTTGACTATTTCTTATGCGCTTTCTTGATTAATATTTTAACTGTATTTTTTACTACACGGGATTTACTGTTAATTTCCTGTATTTCACTTTCTGTCAAAACATCCATTCGGCTCATTGGGGTCCTGACCACGGTCGCCACAAGACGGGTGAAGATACCTTTCTTGTTCAGTTAAGGGACTAATGTTTAGCTGATCCCAAGTCTAGTCAGTACTGCGCTAGTGTTGTAATAGTACTAGGACGGATAATTGTCAGTGGCTTGCTTAATGGATTGTCTGTCTTTTGCTGTAAGTGCTTTTAAAGCATGCTTTATTTTTAAGCCTTGTTGTGCCAATATACCACTGAGGATCTCCATAGAGTTTTGCGTCACAAAATAAATTCCGATTTCCTTTGAGCCAACTAGTTTTATGATTGTTTCGATTTGTTCAAGTAAGGTTTTGCTAGCTTCATTAAAAATCAAATGGGCTTCGTCGATAAAGAGGATAAATTCAGTTTGTTCTGACCCGACTTTTTCAGACATTTGCTGGTATACTTTAGCAAGCAAACTCCGCATGAAAATGGAGAATAATTTGGGCTTATCTAGAATGTCGGTTAATCTAAGTATGTTAATATAGCCTTTTCTATTTTCGTCAATTCGCATTAAGTCATTTATGTCAAATGACATTTCGCCAAAAAATAGTTTCGCTCCTTGTTGCTTTAGTTCAATTATAATTCTAGGAATAATTCTGGTAGTCGAGCTGGAAATTTTCCCGTAGCTTTTTGCTATTTCCCCTTTTCCTTTCTCAGTGATGTAGTTAATTATTTTTTTTATGTCTTTAAGATCTAGTTAAGACATCTTGTTGTCATCACAATATTTAAAAATGACTGAAACTACGCCAGCCTGCGTGTCATCTAAACCTAAGATTCTTTAAAATAAGACTGGATCAAATTCAGAAACGCTGGCGCGAAGCCCCAGCCTGTCTTGTTCGGATAGAGCTAATAGCTCGACAGGAAATTTTGGGGCATTGTAGGGGATGTTTATTTTGGCGTGACGGTCCATTATAAATGACTTTTCTTCAACTTCTTTTACAATGCCGCTTAAATCACCTTTAACGTCCATCATTAATTCTGGAATGCCAAAGGAAGAGAACTGTTCAGATAAAACCGAAATATTTTTTGTTTTTTCAGTTCCAGTGGCTCCGGCAATTAATTCATGTCTATTTAAGGTTTTTAGAGGTGTTTTTACATGGGCATTTCACAAAGTCTTTCCAGCAAAAATAGTAGCACCTAGAATTAGGCTCTCTCCTTTATATGTATACCCCGGCTTGATGATTTTTACGAAATCGTCTCTCTTGGTCATAGCAGAAATGAATTAAAATTTTGAACCAAATTTTATAATTAAAAATATTTTTGAATTTAAATATACTTAATTTAGCGTTTTATGCAATAATATTCTTTTTTTGGTTGTTATACTTAAAAAAAATATTGTTAATCATAACAGTCTTTTTATTAAACTTAATTCCTGTTAATTCATAAAATAATATGTTATTTTTCAAAAAACATTAAATTTGTTTAACGATGTTGATGAAAAACCAATTAATCGAGCATTCCAAATTAATTACGAATAAAATTATTTTCCAATAAAATTAAAAAAAGTTTTTTTATTTGAACTATTCATATAAATTTGCGGAACTACAAGTTAATTAGAACTAAAAATAAAT
>JBLIKQ010000109.1:0-7937 GCA_047635475.1 Porticoccaceae bacterium | reverse complement strand
GAATGGAGCGAAGTCACTCCTAGTCTATTCATCGGAAACCGAACGCTTTCAAAAGCCCAAAAAGTAGCAGAATGGATTGATGAAGGATCAACAAAAAAGGGCGAAATAAAAGCCTTCCTTCTCCCTGAAAAGGGGATTATTGATGGAATGCGAGAGTTATTCTCTAAAGGGGACATTATTCTTGACTGTCTTCCTGGTAGTCAAGCTCCTAAAATAGCCCAGTTCGCCAAGGATTTTGGAATGCATTACGCGAATTTGACCGAATATGTAGCCGAAACTGAAAAAATAATAACATTAGCGTCAGATGCCAAAACTGGTTTTGTACTTCAGACAGGTTTAGCTCCTGGATATATTGACTTATTAGCCCATGGCTTGTTTCAACAATTTTGCAGTGATTATAAAGTCAACTCCGTTCATAAACTGGAGTTTAAAGTAGGTGCATTAACTAAACATGCTGTTGGGCCGCATTACTATGGTTTTACTTGGAGCCCAGTGGGAGTAGCAACAGAATATTTGAAAAATACCATCGTACTCCGCGATTATAATAAAACTACACTTCCCTCCCTTTCCGAAAGGGCAACTATTATAATTAATGGTATTACTTATGAAGAAGATTTAACCTCAGACGGAGCAGCCGATTTACCTGACGCCTTAACCGGTAAAGTGGGTATACTCGATTATAAAACTTTGCGCTTTCCAGGACATTATAATTGGATACAAAAACAAATTAATACTAAAGACGACACTGTAACAGCAATTCAAAAGCTTCAGCGCAAAATGGAAGTTGCAATTCCGCATGTTGAAGATGACCAAATCATATTGTATGCCGCAGTTGAAGGTAAAGATATTGAGGGTGTTTTGCGTCGTAGAGAAATCGCAAAGACCATTATTCCACAAATAGTGGGAAATCAAAAATTGAGAGCTATACAGACAACCACAGCGGCTTCATTGGCACAAGCTGCCCAATTGCTACTTGAAACTCCCCACAGCGGCGTGCTCTTACAAAGCCAAATCGATCCAAAGCTATTCCTAAACGGAATATATGTGTCGAGAGTTTACGGAAAAACCGCAGCGAAGTAAAGTAAAAGTACGAAGTTTAATGACTGTCATTAAGTTTAAATAAATGACAGTAGAGCGAGTCAAAAGCTACAATAAACAACTCTTAGGGATTACACCTTAAAATATTAACTACCAGCATTTTTTTATAAAATTTCGTAATACTTTTGTACAGAAAAAAGTAGCATAATAATGAGAACTTATTACATTAATAACGGAAATGAAAATGGAGGTCCTTTTACGCTGACGGAATTAAAAAACCAACAAATAAAAGAAAACACATTAGTCTGGTATCAGGGCATGGACGAATGGAAACATGCATTAGACTTAGAAGACTTCAAGCCTTTTTTTACAGACACTCTAGCTCCTGTACAACAATCTGCTTCCTCTCCAGAAGTAGAAGTAACGACAACAAGCCAAATTATTTTTGGACTCAAGAAAAGCTACTTCTTTTTGGCTCTTGCCTTTTTAGCAATAATTATTGCGGTTGCTGTTCTTACAATGATAGGGAATAATAAAAGAAATGAATTAAACCTAAAAAATAAGCAAACAGAGTTTGGTAACGTACAAGTTGAGTTACAACAGAAAGAGTCTAATGAACAGCGAATCCAACAAGAAATACAAAAAAGAATAGAGTCAGAAAACAATAACAAAAGAAGAAAAGATTCGATTGTTATTCGTCTTTCTGAAATCAAAATCTTGCTTATTGAAGACAAAAATCAGTTAGCTGAAGCACAAAACAATTTATCTGATGCCGAAAATTTCAAATTGTTACGACCTGAAACTACCAAAGAAGAACAGCTTCTCTTAATACAAAATGACATCAAAAATTGGAAAAGAGAAATTGATCAACTTGAGAATGAATCCGATAGATTGTCTCTAATGCTAGAAAGAATAAATTAATCTTTGTTTAACAAGACTCTAATCACACTTTAACCAACCCGTGATGCTCATTCGGGTATTTTGAGTCACTAAGACTTCATGAAGTAACTCATCACTTTTAAAGAAAACAGTTTTGCCCTGTATGGGTGTAATTTTCTGATTGTAATTTTCTTGCTGAATTAACAATTCTCCGCCATCACTGGGCTGCCAATTACTATTTAAATAACTAATCATCGAGTATTTACGACTGGGGCTATTTTGAAACTGATCAAAATGTGGTAAATAGAAATCTCCTTCTTCGTACAATGAATAATGAAATTCATAACCAGTAATACCAGTAAAACAACTCTCGTTTAAATAACTGATGAACGCTTCTATTTGTTCGAAAAAAGCATTTTCAGACGCATTGTTGTTCTTTTTATCAAGCCAGAAAATAGAATCACTACGAACAGCGCTATCGTAAACAATCGCTTGTGAGTTTCCTGTTCCTGCAGTAATCAATAAATCTTGTTGGTTTAGGGCTATGAGATTTTGCTTTAATTTATTTGCCAAATCATCACTTAAAAAATTTTCAGATATACCTACTTTATTATCAATATAAGTGGTAATCAAAGCTTCAAAGCTATTTTCCATTAGGTTTTCAGTAACCGCAAGGACGGTCAACCGCCGCAAGGTAATACATATTCTAGCACATATGACATCCTTCTATTGTTATGGCTATAATTAAAAAAATAGCGCTTAGAAAATGTTTTCTAAGCGCTATTAAATAACAATAATTATGTGTTTTAAAGTTTACTGATATAACTTCCGTAAGTGTCCTTAAACTGATATCCATCTTCCATTCTGTCTTTGCTCAGTTTTTTATATTCAACCATTGCCCAAAGAATAAATTCCTTCATGAACAATCGGTCTTCTTTTTCTAAACCAGGTTGGTATTTCTTTATTAAAATTTCCAAAGGAACAATGGCACCCAAAATTCTACTGTATTCGGCATCAGAACAATCATCTAATAATTCAAAACCGCTTTCGACAAAAAACCATTCAATCAGATCAGTATAGGCTGTTTTCTCATCTTGTTTTTCCAATTTTTCGATCTTAGGGAAATAACCTGGAAAAAAAGTTTTAATCGCCGCTCCCAGCAAGTTTTGCGCCACAGCTGCCGCTCCCTCCTGTTCTCCTTCGTAAACTAACTCTACTTTACCCGTAATCGCAGGAATAATACCCATAAAATCAGATAATCGCACTGTCGTTTTATCGTCCCCAGATTTCAATGCTCTTCGTTCAGCGGTGCTCAATAAATTCTCAAAAGCAGTGATGCTTAATCTGGCGCTCACGCCACTTTTATTGTCGATATATTCGCTTTCACGAGCTTCAAAACTAATTTGTTCTAACAAGTCCCTTGCCAATGAAGGCACATGGACCATCTCATTTTGCATGGCGTTTAGTTTAGCTTCCTGCTCCGTGATTGTTCGTGCAATTTTTATCGTTTCAGGATAGTGAGTAAGTATTTGAGAACCTATCCGGTCTTTAAGCGGCGTTACAATACTTCCCCTATTTGTGTAATCTTCCGGGTTTGCAGTAAAAACAAACTGCATATCCAATGGCATCCGCAACTTGAAACCTCTAATTTGAATATCTCCTTCCTGTAGAATATTAAACAAAGCTACTTGAATCCTAGCCTGTAAATCAGGTAGCTCATTAATCACAAAAATACAACGGTTCGCTCTAGGAATCATCCCAAAATGGATCACGCGATCATCCGCATAAGACAGCTTTAAATTAGCGGCTTTTATTGGGTCAACATCCCCTATCAAATCAGCAACTGTAACATCTGGGGTGGCTAGTTTTTCAGAGAAACGGTCACTTCTATGCAACCAGGAGATTGGAGTGGCATCTCCCTTGCTTTCAATTACATCCTTCGCATAACGAGAAATCGGACTAAATGGATCATCATTAATTTCAGAACCCGCAACAAAAGGTACATACTCATCTAATAACTCAACCATTTTACGCGCCAATCTGGTCTTCGCCTGGCCACGCAGGCCTAACAAATTAATATTATGACGGGATAATATAGCTCGTTCCATTTCTGGAATTACGGTATTTTCAAAACCATGAACACCTTCGAAAGCTGGTTTTCCTGATTTTATTCTATCTCTCAAATTATTTCTTAATTCATCCTTGATACTTTTGCTTTCGTATCCTATTGCTTTTAGTTCGCCTAAGGTATTGATATTTTCTATTTTCATGTTTAGTTTTTAAAAATTGAATTATTAAAGGATTTAAAAATTCAACTATATATTATATTGTGCTTTATTTTAACTGTTTTTATTTTAATCTCTAATTATTTAAATTTTACTGCTCCGAACTTCAGTAACTTCAAAATCTATTTTATTCTTTTCTTCCTGTTTGTTTCATAATCTTCAAAAATCATTTCGCCCAAGCCTTTAAGTCCTGTATAAAATGCTTTCCCTTGATTGGCTTCGGTAAATCGATTAACAAATTTCTGTAAATAAGGATCGTTGGCGATCATGAAGGTGGTGATCGGAATATGTAATTTTCGGGCTTGTTGCGCTTGACTATAACATTTATCCACAATGTACTCATCAAGACCATTACTGTTCATATAATAGGAACCATCGCGTTCGCGCACGCAACTTGGTTTTCCATCAGTAATCATAAAAATTTGCTTGTTGGTATTCCGCTTTCTGCGCAATAAATCCATCGCCAGTTGCAAACCCGCTACCGTATTGGTATGAAATGGTCCTACTTTGAGATAAGGTAAATCTTTAATCTCAATGGTCCATGCATCATTCCCAAAAACCAAAATATCTAAAGTGTCTTTTGGATAGCGTGTAGTAATCAATTCCGCCAGAGCCATCGCTACTTTTTTGGCAGGCGTGATTCGGTCTTCACCATACAATATCATGCTGTGGCTGATGTCAATCATCAGAATGGTACTCATTTGCGATTTATACTGAGTTTCTTCAACAACCAAGTCATTCTCGGTCAGCATGAAATCGTCGACACCATTATTGATTTGGGCATTTCGCAGACTTTCGGTCAATGAAATACGCTCCAAACCGTCGCCAAAATGAAATTCCCTAAATTCTCCTGTATGCTCATCTCCACCTCCAGATTGCTTAGTTTTATGATTCCCGCTACCAGAACGTTTTAAATTTCCGAAAATTTGATCCAAAGCCTGCTGCCTGATGGCGCGTTCGGTTTTGGCTGTAATTCCAAGTCCTGAAGTACCATCGTCTTTAAGCTCATCTCGGATGTAGCCTTTTTTCTTTAAATCCTCGATAAAATCATCAATTGTATACTGTTCATCTGTGAGTTTATATTCCTTATCCAATTCGCGCAACCAGTCGATGGCCTCATCAAAATCCCCCGAAGTATGGGTGATTAATTCCTTGAAAATACCAAAGAGCTTCTCAAACGGAGTCTGATTAGGCGCTTCATATTGCTTAAAATAAAACCCTTTTTTATTGTCTTTTTCCATAGATGTTAAAATTACGTCATTTTAAAATGCACTTCAATCAAACGGTTACTAATTTTAAGTTAAAACCAAGAGCTCGCTTTCTTTAAATAATTTGGGCGTGACCACGAGGGTCGTGCTGTCCGTTCTCAATCGACGCAAAATGGCGTGGGATTTCCACTTCCATCACTCACGCAATATCTTGCCTTAAAAAAAAATGTTATTTCAAAAAAACTAATAAAATTCACCGTCAACATAAAACCACTTCCCCGTTTCCATCTTAAATGTGGAATACTCATGGTGCATTTGCATCTGCATCTGGGGGTCGAGATAAAAAGCCTTAAATTCGACTGTGTCAGCTGTCGAATGTACTACTTCTAATTTTATCCATTGATTGCTTTGGGACCAATCAAGAATGTCTTTCTTATTATGATGCTTACGGGTTGAAGTATGGGTAGTTTCAACCAAATAGCCCGCGTTATGGGTTGCGTATGCCGAATATCTAGACCGCATTAAAGCCTCTGCTGTAGCTGCTATATGGCTTCCATTTATATACCTTTTGCAACAATCATTAAAATTTATTTGGGAACCGCAATAGCATTCTATCTCTTTCATCGTATCCTCTTTTTATGCTTGGCCGTTTAGCGCTACTATAGATTGCTGCAATTGATTCAACAGCACCTGATACTTACTGATTTCGATTAAATCTTCATCTTCTTCCGAGTAATCTAACAATTCATCTAATACCTCACTTACTTCTACCAATTTATTATTGGCTTCTTTAGCATTTCTAGCGCCAATTAAATCTATTATTTCCTGAACGCCCTTCTTTAAATCTGTGAATTTATTATTTTCCATAGGATCTGCTTTTATTTAGTTTCTGAAGCGTTTGTGTAATTAAATTTCTTTAAAATCTGTTTCAATTTTTCCTTACGGCTAATCTCGGCCTGCTTAACCCTATCTTGGGCTTTATGCAACTTATCGTTGTGTTTTTTAATGTTTTTTTCGTTGTTTCTGCTCATCATACTATTTCTTAAATTGGAATTCAGCTCCGGTTTTCTCGCAATGATTGCGAATCAATACTTTTAATAGACTTGATTCAGTTTAATTCTTTGTAAAGTTCGGCATTTTTACTGCAATAAAAAATTATGCTAAAACCAGAAACCTACTTCCCTACTAACTTAAAGCTCTACCTAATTATCAAAAATCTACTGAATGGTTTAAGCCAATTCTCTTTTTATTTCTTCTAGCGCTTTATCGGTAAATATCAATTCGGTTATAATATCGTTTCTCAGGTCATCGAGATCTTCGTACTCAAAATACTTGGCCCAGGACGAAAGATTGAGTAGGTTCCGAATTTGCTTTATTTTTTTGGTGGTTTCAAAACTAGTACGAAGAATAGCTTTGCCATCGTAATCCGGATTGTTTTTATGCTGATAATTGACTGTGTTTTTAACGTAATTCATCTCTATGTAATATAAAGAATCAAAGGCATTATCAGAATAAAAACTACTCCAAGAGGCAAAACCCAATTTAAATTTTGATTCCGACTCTGGTTCTAGGGCTTCCAAACGCCATTTACTATTAGCCAATCTTCCCCAATGATTTGATAATCGATACATCCCGATTTCACTGTAATAGTAACTGCTACCAGATTTACTTTCATATTGAGCCGCTACTCCCTCAATTTCATTTAGTAGAACTTCTTGGAACACACAGAAGGTATTTTTAAAAGACTTAGAGCTAGGGCGAATAATTTTTTGCATACGCAAATATAATCAGAATGAGTAGAACCTAGCCTGACAACTAATATTTGATTAACTTTGCAATTCGAATTTTTTAAAAACAAATAGATTATGACCAAAGGTTCAGAAGAGAGAATGTTACAAAAAGGAGTTTACACCGGAATAATTGAAAAAGACGAAAACAACAACTTCTTTTGCGGTGAGTTTCTTTTAGATTATAAATTGGTTATGGCTAAACATGTTATTGGTGACATGATTACAATAAAGTCAATTATCGAAAATCCCAGCGACATCAGTTACAACAAGTACCCTAAAAAATCGAAAAATTTCGATAAAGCAAATAACAAACCACAGCAGTAGTAGCTTTTTTGAGTAAAAAATGTCCAAAAAAAGAAGCATAAAAGCCTTTTTTAGAATATTTTTTAATCTCTAACTAAAGAGTAAAAAAAAGTGTACCTTTGCAAAAAATTTGTCTGGATCGAAATCAAGTTATATTGATTTATTATCAAAAGACAAGTATTTACCACATAATATGAAAAAAATAGTTGAATACCGCAAACTGCTAAATGTAGATAAAACTGCAGAGCTAAAAGATTTGAAAACGATTTACCGTAACTCTATGAAGGAATGTCATCCTGATAAATTCCAAGGTGATGAAGCTGGATTACAAGCGGCAGAAGAAAAAAGCAAACAAGTTATTGAAGCCTATCATTTTTTGGTAAGTATTAATCCTGAAACTACTAAATTAAACTTACCAGAATATACTGAGACGA
>JBLIKQ010000108.1:0-8156 GCA_047635475.1 Porticoccaceae bacterium | reverse complement strand
GTTGTCGCATGACCTCTAGAACATCACGTTTGAATTCTGGTAATTCATCAAGAAATAAGACTCCATTATGAGCCATTGATATTTCTCCAGGTTGCGGATAACTGCCACCTCCGACTAATGCTACATTGGAAATTGTATGATGTGGACTCCTAAAGGGTCTTTGATTCATTAATCCAACTTCTTTCAGCTTTCCCGCTACGCTATGAATTTTTGTTGTTTCAAGAGCTTCCCGCAAGGTCATAGGAGGCAAAATGCTTGGCAAACGTTTAGCAAGCATTGTTTTTCCTGCGCCAGGTGGTCCGATGAGAATAATATTGTGTCCGCCTGCTGCTGCAATTTCCATACATCTCTTTATCGACTCCTGACCTTTCACGTCCGAAAAATCAAACTCAGGAAAATCTAAATCTTTATAGAATTCGGCCCGCGTATCAATTATTGTAGGTTCTAAATTCCCTTTACCTTCCAGAAAATCGATTACTTCTTGAACATTTTCGACACCATAAACGTCTAAACCAGCTACTATCGCAGCTTCTTTTACATTCTGCTTAGGAAGGAAAAAGCCTTTAAAACCCTCTTCTTTTGCTTTAATTGCTATCGGCAAAGCCCCGCGAATGGGTTGTAAGCTACCATCGAGAGAAAGTTCTCCCATAATCATGTAATTTTCAAGATCTTTAGCCTCAATTTGTTGGGATGCAACAAGGATGCCCATCGTTAAAGTTAAGTCATAGGCAGATCCTTCTTTCCGTAAATCAGCGGGAGCCATATTAATAGTTATTTTTTTACCTGGCATACTGTATCCGTTATTCTTCAAGGCAGCAGCAATCCGATAGCTACTTTCCTTGATGGCATTATCGGGCAAACCCACCAAGTGATATCCAATTCCTTTATCAATATTCACTTCAACGGTAATTGTAGTGGCTTCTACCCCAAACACGGCGCTTCCAAAAACTTTAACTAGCATGTACGATTATTTTTACTAAAATTAGACTATTTTGAGATACTAATGAATACTTTAAAATTTATTTAAAATAAGAGTAAAATTTTAACATTAGATCTTGTCTTATACCTTAGAATTAAATCCTGCTCATTTAGAATATATTTCTAATAAACGTAGCAATGATACATTCATAAAATAGCTTTTCCAATACGCTTTGCACCAATAATCTGCTTCATAAGAAAAACTAGCGCTATCATCTTTAGCATTACTATAAATACCTATATACTGACCACGAATACGAATATTTAGGTTTCCTAAACAGATTTTAAAATCTTAACATTACTCAAGCACTTTCTAGTCATTGCTACTGCCATACTGAGTAGCTACTTATCAAATAAAACTGAGTCAAACCTCGGGTAGAAGACTACTTATTAAATTTAAAAAGATAGTGTACTTAACGTTGTTTTGAAAGGAAAAAAAAGCATTTCTACATTTTCGATCGACTTCCATAATCTAAAATAAATTGTGAAAATTAGTACTTCTTAAACACAATAAAACCTCAGGTAAAACCAGCGATTTAAGCATTAAACTGTTTTTAAAATGTCGTTTATTATTAGTTTACTAAAAATAATGCATTGCTGAATAATAAATTTCCGTTTTCCCAAAACCCCCTAAACAAAGGATTATCAATCATATAAATCACTTTTCCTTTTTCTTTTTTATCAATAGCAAAACTTACCGTATTGTTTAGTTTGTTTTTTATATCATGACCTACGAAACCATAACTTTTATAATTAAGGGGGACATAAGCCAGGTTAGTTGCGTTTTTCAATAGCGAGTAATGTTTATCATCTGTTTTTAGACTATAATACACAGGCCCCAAACCGAAAGACATTGGATGGGTAATGTCTAAGACATTCTCAATTACAGCTCCTGGTATAGATGCTGAAATAGCCCTGCGCTCAGAACTTTGATAGTCTAAAAAACGCTCCTTAAGTAATTTATCCGACGCCTGCTTTTCAGAACTTTTTTTAGCTTCGTCCGACTCAAACAGACTCAAACTGTAAGCTTCTTTATCTTCAAAAACACTTAGAGCATTATTCATTGCAATCACTTTGCCCCCATTTTTAACCCATTCAGTAATTTCTGTTTGTTGCTCCTCCGAAAAATCATAATAACCGTCCGCTAAAATCAAAGTGTTGTATTTCGTGAGTTCTAATCGATCAAAATTGCCAGTTTCAACAATACTAACAGGATAACCAACAACTTCATCCAAATAAAACCAAACGGCCCCAAATTCAGTAGAACCGACACCTTTTCCTGATAACAAAGCTATTTTAGGAGCTTTTAAAATCGTAAAATTCTCTCCTCCTAAATCAGCGCCATTCTTTGTATAACCACTAGTAATAAAATTAAAATCTTTTTTAACCATAATAATTTCACTTACTGTTTTCTCAAAATCAGGTACGTTTGAATTGTCAGCCTTACTTACAATTAAACCACCGGGCTCAACTACAACATTGTCAAAAATCGCTTTTTTCATCGCCGATCTTACTTTGATATTTTTTTGATGCAAAAGCGATAAAATCTGTGCAGAAATCCGATTATTCCAAGGAATATAAAAGCCGTAAACGCTTTTCGGTAAAATTGGCGCAACTATTTCAACACTAGTTTTAGTTTTGATTGCAATAGTACTTTTTAAAGCATACGCTTCGACTCCATAAGCCAGTGGTAGTGCCCAGGCTGTTATATCGTAGGACAAACTGTCATTTAAGACCTGTTTGGGCTCGAATAAAACCTGAGTCAATATAGCCTTTGGTTGATCTACCTTTACAATAAGGTCATTGGGCTCGATTGTAAATCTTTGTGAATTCTGCGTCTGATAATTAAAGCCATTCGCTTTTTGACTTGCATCAGCATATGCAAATTCAATTTTATTTTTCTTTAGTAAAACGGCCATTTGTTCCAATTTTGGATTGCTTTTCAAAACATAAGTTCTGTAATCGCCCTTGATATTTTTTCTTGAAATAGTCATAAAGTTTCTGAAACCTTCAATCAATTTCTCTGACTCTGATGTAGCAACTTCAACTGCCGTTAAAACAGCTTTAGCATGATGGGTCAATCGGTCTTTAATAGTAAGTGTCGAGCCATTTTCCATTAAAATTTCTCTTCCTGCGCCTATGCCGCCTTGCTCAAATGTCATTCCGACTGCTCCGTTATAGGTTGGATAGGTATCTCCATAACTAGGATAAAACATATCAAATCGTTCTCTGGTGTTGTATAACCAGTTTTCAGCATCAAACTTCTGGGCTATTTTTGAACCTAAAGTATTGTGAAAATCCTTCTGGTACTTCTCAATATATTCATGCCATGGTTCTGCTGAAGGAGGAAAAAAATAGGGAGAGTTGTGTCCCATTTCATGAACATCAACATGCATTTGTGGCAGCCATTCATTATACAATGCTAATCGCTGCTTAGATTCTACTTGAGTTTGCCAAGCCCAGTCGCGATTTAAGTCAAAAATATAATGATTGTATCTACCTCCAGGCCATACTTCCATATGCTCGCGATCTGACAATCCAGGATGTGTTTTCTTACCTGAAATTTCTCTTAGCCAATTTCCATATCTGGAATATCCATCAGGGTTAATACAGGGATCTAAAATAACAATAGTATTTTCTAGTTCTTTTTTGGAAACCGAATTAATTGGGTTTACTAACTCATAAGCGACCGTCATGGCGCTTTCTGTTCCCGCAAATTCATTGCCATGTACATTAAAACTCAACCAGACAATAAGCTTATCCCCAATTTTTTCTGTTTTGGTATCAGACAAACCGATAGCTGCCAAATTATTATTTCGGATTAAATCCAAATTAGCTAAATTTTCAGGACTGGATATGAAATAAACATTTAAATCTCGGCCTTCATTTGTGACTCCATATTTCTGTTTCTTAATATTTGGCGACTCCATCAAAAGCTGACCGAAATAAGCTTCTACCTTATGATACTGACTTATTTGTTTACCATAATTAGGTAGAAATTCCGCAGGGCTCTTTAATTGAGCGTTAGCTGACGCTATCATAAAGAGAAATAATAGACCAAATAACGTTTTTTTCATTTTACTATAAATTAGGTTAGAGCTCAAAAATAGACTTTAAAAATTATTATGCTCTTTAAAGCGACAAAATTAATTTCACAATATGTTTGCTTGTGAAAATAAATCTACTAAATATAACTTATAATATTTAAGCTCAAACTTATAATAATAATAAAGTTGAATTAACAGAAGTGAAAAACAAGATAATTCATTAAATTATAGTGATACAATCCGCATTAAAGTTGATTATTTAGATCAGGAATAATAATTGGCTATCTACCACTTAAGAAATTAATACAGTAAGAACTAGAGCTCTTGCCTCTAATTACTCTTAATTTAAATACCATATTAAGAGAACAAGAATTAGAACTAGTAATGAAAGATTTCTTAATTCATTACCTTAAAAGAATAAAACGTTCAATAAACATTAAAGCTGATGGAACTAGGTTTTATTTATATAATTCCGACAACTTGGTCTTCCTTATAACGTTAAGAGAAATGGATACCAATAATTAATTACTAAAAATCCAGGTTACGGACGTTAACTAATAGCTTTTATCCCATCAAATTAATCATCTGCCGTTGACAAGATGGTTTTTTTATGTAATTTTAGTTTTTTAAGTAGCAGAGTTTTTTTGAGATTGTTATCGCTATCTTGAATTAAAAGAAAATTTACTAAAAAATAGGCTACGATGACATTATTAGTTCATAGCAAGATGTGTTTTATAATCTCGCTACTAAGCTTTATCTATACAATTCAGGCAAAACATCCAAAAAGGATTCAAAAATCTGGAACAAATAATCTCATCTACATAGAAAGTCATTAAATGAGTATTTACAATAGTGATCAAAAATTTAAAATATAATAGTAATGTCAAATTATAAAATCGTTCTAAAATTCATCTTTCTTTTTCTTTGTGTAAGTTCCCAAGTTTTCTCTCAAAACGCAAGCACAAAAGAAAATAATAGACTAAAAAAAGTAGCAACACAGATAACTATTATTAGAGACAATTGGGGCATTCCGCACGTTTATGGAAAAACCGATGCGGATGCCGTCTTTGGTTTATTGTATGCACAATGTGAAGATGATTTCGTTCGTATTGAAATGAATTATATCGAAAAACTGGGACGCTTATCCGAAATCAAAGGACAATCCGTTTTATATAATGATTTGGAAACAAGGTTAATAATTTCAGAAGAAGAAGCCAAAATCGATTACGAAAATGCCAAACCTTGGTTAAAAAAACTACTAAATGCATATGCGGATGGAATTAATTATTTTCTCTACAAAAATCCCGCTGTACAACCAGCCTTATTAAAACATTTCGAACCTTGGTATCCACTGCTTTGGACGGACGGAAGTATAGGAGCTATTAGTACGGGGAATCTAAATACCGGCGAATTAAAAGCGTTTTATTCTGGTAATACTGATAAAGTATCTTATCTAGAAAGAGAAAAAAACATCCAAACGGGATCGAACGGGTTCGCTTTAGCACCGTCGAAAACAGCCTCGGGAAATGCCATTTTATATATCAATCCACACACTAGTTTTTATTTTAGACCCGAAGTGCAAATAAGCAGCGAAGAAGGCTTGAATGCTTATGGCGCTGTTACTTGGGGACAGTTTTTCATTTATCAAGGGTTTAACGAAAATTGTGGTTGGATGCATACCTCTTCAAATGTAGATGTATCTGATATGTATGCCGAAAAAATAGTGATGAAAAATGAGAAGATTTTTTATGAAAATGACGGTCAATTACTACCTATTACTGAAAAAAAGATCACCATAAAATATTTGGAAGACGGTAAATTAAAAAACAAAGACTTTAAAACCTATTTTACCAATCATGGGCCTATAATGGCCAAAAGAGAAGGCAAATGGATTAGCTTAAAGTCATATAATCGTTCTATGAAAAGTTTAGAACAAAGTTGGCTTAGAACCAAATCTAAGAGTTTTGATGATTATAAAACGGCAATGGATTTAAAAGCCAATACTTCGAACAATACGGTTTACGCTGATTCAAAAGGGAATATCGCCTACTGGCACGGAAATTTTGTACCTATTAGAGATCCAAATATAAACTGGTCGCAAGTAGTTGACGGAACAACTTCGGCCACGGAGTGGAAAGGCTTACACGCAGTTTCGGAAACAGTTCATTCTTATAACCCTGCAAATGGCTGGCTGCAAAACTGTAATTCGACACCTTTCTCTGTAGCGGGAAATCAAAGTCCAAAAAAAGAAAACTACCTTCCTTATATGGCTCCTGATGGAGAAAACTTTAGAGCATTAAATGCAGTTCGGCTTCTGAGTGAGGGAAAAAACTATACACTTGACAAAGTGATAGCTGATGGCTATGATAGAAAACTAACTGCTTTTGAAGTCTTAATTCCTGCTTTGATTTTAAGTTTTGAAAAGAACAACTTAGCAAAGGATACATTATACAAGGATTTAATAGAACCTATAAATGTTCTAAAGAATTGGGATTACTACTCTAGTGAAAAATCTGTGGCCACAACTCTAGCCTTAGAATGGGTAATAAAATTAGATCCTATAATCCAAAGAGCATACGTTGAGCAAGGACAAATCGACCAGGTTGAAAACACTTTCCTTTTTGCAAAAAACGCTAGTGTTAATCAATTAGTCCCACAATTATTGACCGTAGTAAAGGAATTAAAAAGCAAATTTGGAAAATGGGAAATCCCTTGGGGTGAAATTAATCGCTTTCAACGATTATCCGGGGCTATTAATCTCAAATACGATGATAACTTACAGAGCACACCCATAGGTTTTGGACCTGCACTTTGGGGTTCGTTGCCTGCTTTTACTAGTAATTATCAAAAAGAAACAAAAAAAAGATACGGTTATAATGGAAATAGTTTTGTTTGTGCAGTTGAATTTGGACCCAAAATAAAAGCAAAGTCATTGCTAGCCGGCGGTAACAGTAGCGATCCAAAATCAAAACACTTTAATGATCAAGCTGAAATGTATCGAAAAGGAGAGTTTAAAGATGTTTTATTTTACAAAGAAGCTGTCGAAAAAAATGCCGAACGCAGCTACCATCCGGGAGAATAAGCTAACTCAAATTTCATTTAAACCAGCTTCGATTATCAGCTATAACAAAAAGATTAATTTCTAATCAAAGAATATTATTAGCAAATATTTTAATTTTATACTCCGGGTTCATTACTAAAAAAATGTAATTTCATTATCTTACAAATAGCCACTGATTCCATTTTAGGCAGGTTTTTGGATATGTTTTCTTATCTTTGACAATGTTTATTAGTTTTTGGGGTTCAAATACGTTTTATTGTCAATAAATCGAACAGCCCTTTCTACGATTTCATTATTTCTGAAATCATCCTGAAAAATCATCTTCTTATGCGGTTTACTGCATCCTTTGCCATTTGGAAAAATTCCATTTACGGGCATTAAAATAATCTGAATAAATATGCATACAATAGATTATGTCATCTTCGTTGTTTACATGGTTGCCATGTTAGCTGTTGGGCTTTATTTCTTCAACAAAAACAAAACAGCCGAAGATTTTTATGTAAGTGGACGAAATATGAGCAGCTGGCATATTGGTTTATCAGTAGTAGCCACTGATGTTGGCGGTGGGTTTTCAATTGGCTTAGGAGGACTTGGCTTTACCATGGGAATTTCCGGTTCATGGATGCTATTTACAGGGCTACTAGGTGCTTGGTTGAGCGCAGTTTACCTTATTCCAAAGGTAAGCCATCTGGGACATAAATATAAATTTTTTACCTTTCCACAAATTTTTGGTCATTTCTATGACGGACGTGTTGCTCTATTAGCTGGAATTATCTCTGCGATTGGATATGTAGGCTTTACTAGTTCGCAAGTTTTGGCTGGAGCCAAATTAGCTTCGGCGACCGTTGATGGCTTAGACATACAAACTGCACTGATCGTCATGGGGACTATTGCAGTAGTCTATACTACAATCGGAGGATTGAAAGCAGTTATATATACTGATACCATACAATGGTTAATATTAATTGGCGGCTTAGTATTCATCGGAATACCGATCGCTTATAATGCTGTAGGGGGCTATGATGTCATCAAGGCAACATTAGCTCCTGAATATTTATCATTGACAAATG
>JBLIKQ010000107.1:0-8166 GCA_047635475.1 Porticoccaceae bacterium | reverse complement strand
TTCTCGTTTTAGTCTATGGATTTTAGAAAGATTGAGATCCTAAATAATTATTTAAAAAAGAAAATACTCTAACCACATTTTTCCATTGCTCTATTTTTCTTGATGAACAAGAAGTAATTTAAACAAAAATTCCCACAAAACGGATTTACTTTAATATGAGAACATAAAAAAAACCGAGCTATTTCTAGCTCGGCTTCAGTGAACAAATATAAATTGGTTTTTATTAGTTCGTTTGTGATTTAACAGCAAGAGTATAGATTACTAATCCAAACCCAATTTTGTTGATAGCATCAGCGATGTTGTAAACTGCATCAACGCTTCCTTTACCTACAATACCAGTGTACCATCCATCAGTTCCTAACATGTATCCTAATGGGTAAATTGCCCATCCTACAAGTACAAACCAACATAGTATTTTGTGTGCAGCAAGTGTGTTTCCACCGGCAGCTTTAGCCAATTTAGCAGCCTCACCAATCCATATTTCATAAACAATTAAGAAATAAGCAGCTCCTGAAGCAAATCCCCAAAGTGCAGCATTACTTGGATCTACTACCTCTCCAAAGTAACCTGTTACCAACATGATAAGAGAATACACTATCATTTTCCATAACAAAGACTGCTTAGCCCCTGCAACTTTCAATATTAAGTAAAACTCAAGACACATCAATGGTACCGTCAATACCCAGTCAACATAACGGAAAAAAGTAGGTGATTCACCAAAAGTCGCCCAATAATCTTTCATATAGAAATAATGTACTGCGGCAATAAAAGTAATCAGACCTGAGACCAGCACTGAAGTACGCCATTTTTTGTCAAACTGGCTCAGTGATAAAAAGAAAAACGCAGATGCGGCCATCATAGCCATTGTACCTACGAAGAAAGTAAATCCTACATAATCCGTAGGATCTAACTTTGCGACCAATCCTGAAATAAACATGAAATTTGTCATAATTAAAATATTAGGTTATTTATTTTGTTCATGTAAATGTAGTTATTGTTCCACAAACAAAATGATTTTTGTTTACTTTTTTTTCCTTAATTTTAGACAATAATAAAATTACATGAAAAATTATACAAATATTGCAATTGTAGCAAGCTTTTTCGGCTTATGGATGGATTCATACTTTTCTACTAAGCTCCAGATTGTGTCTGGTTTTATCTTTATTTTTACTTTTGGAATTTTACATGGAGCTAATGATTTACTTTTAATTAAAAATATAAAATCAAAACAAAAGTCGAATTCACCGCTTAAGATACTAATATCCTATTTGATAGTAGTTTTAATAGGGATACTTTTGTTTTACGTAGTTCCTGAAGTCGCTCTCTCCTTATTCATCATTGTAAGTGCCTATCATTTCGGCGAACAGCAATGGCAAAACTTACAGCATGACTTTCCTTCAGGGCTTTTAGTCCTCTTCCATTTTTTCTATGGATTTCTGATATTGTTGTTGCTGTTTAATGCTCACACAAATCAAGTACAAAGCATCATATTTACTATCGCAAAAGTCAATATTCCTAGCATATATATAGAGATTTCATTAAAAATTTCAGCCGCCATTTTTATTGTTCTGAGTATTTATTTTTATTGGAAGTTAGAAAGAATCAGAAAAAAAATTCTGGTTGAGTTCTTTTATTTAGTCCTATTTACGATTATTTTTCATTCTTCTAGTCTGATATGGGGCTTTGCTATTTATTTCATCTTGTGGCATAGTATCCCTTCTATAATTGACCAAATAAAGTTTTTAAATGGATCTTATTCCTTGAAATATTTCATTGCCTACTGCCGCGCAGCAGGGCTTTATTGGTTCCTTTCAATTGTAGGAATATCACTTCTCTATTATATATTTAGAGAACAGCAGATATTCAACGCTTTATTTTTCTCTTTTTTGGCTGCTATAACGTTTCCCCACGCATTAGTAATAACAAGAATGCTTGGCAATAAAAAAAGCGTAAATAAAAAATAGAAACATAAAAAAAAACCGTTCACCAAAAAGGCGAACGGTTTTCTTAATATAAAGCGAAGAGACGAAAGGGTGACTCTAGGCAGTATGAAATAATTATTTTACTTCTTCGTAATCTACGTCTTGAACATCATCTCCTTCTGCTTCAGCTTCTGGCTGTGCAGCGCCTTGACCTTTTTCTCCTTCAGCATACATTGCTTCAGTAGCCGTTTTCCAAGCAGCATTGATATTATCAAGTGCAGTTTGAATAGCCGGAATGTCTTGAGATTGGTGAGCCATTCTCAATTCAGTCAATGCATACTCTACAGCAACTTTGTTTTCATCAGACAATTTTGCTCCAAGATCTTTCAATTGCGTTTCAGTTTGGAAAATCATTCCATCTGCTTCGTTCAATTTTTCAGCTCTTTCTCTTGAAATTTTGTCAGCATCTGCGTTAGCTTCAGCGTCTTTTTTCATTCTTTCGATTTCTTCAGATGTTAAACCAGAAGAAGCTTCGATACGAATATCATGAGATTTTCCTGTTCCTTTGTCAGTTGCAGAAACTTTGATGATACCATTAGCATCAATATCAAAAGTCACTTCAATTTGTGGAACACCTCTTTGTGCTGGTGGTATACCATCTAAATGGAAACGACCGATTGTTTTGTTGTCAGCAGCCATCGCTCTAGCTCCTTGCAATACGTGAATTTCAACTGTTGGTTGAGAATCTGCAGCAGTAGAGAATACTTGTGACTTTTTAGTTGGAATAGTAGTATTCGACTCGATAAGAGTTGTCATAACACCACCCATAGTTTCGATACCTAGAGATAAAGGTGTAACGTCAAGTAACAATACATCTTTTACATCTCCAGAAAGAACTCCACCTTGAATAGCTGCTCCAATTGCAACAACCTCATCAGGGTTAACTCCTTTAGACGCTTTTTTACCAAAGAACTTTTCTACTTCGTCAGCGATTTTTGGCATACGAGTAGAACCTCCTACAAGGATTACTTCATCAATATCAGAAACAGATAAACCTGCATCTTTCAACGCTTTAGCAACTGGTGCCATAGAACGTTTTACTAATGAGTCCGTTAATTGCTCAAATTTAGATCTAGATAATTTTTTAACTAAGTGCTTTGGTCCTGAAGCTGTAGCAGTTACGTAAGGTAAGTTGATTTCAGTTTCAGTAGAAGAAGATAATTCAATTTTTGCTTTTTCAGCAGCTTCTTTCAAACGTTGTAATGACATTGGGTCAAGACGCAAGTCAATATCTTCTTCAGATTTAAATTCGTCAGCTAACCAGTCAATAATTTCATGGTCAAAATCATCTCCACCTAGGTGAGTATCACCATTTGTAGACAATACCTCAAAAACTCCATCTCCTAATTCAAGAACAGAGATATCAAATGTACCTCCACCTAAATCGTAAACAGCAATTTTTTGATCTTTACCTTTTTTATCCAATCCGTAAGCAAGCGCCGCAGCTGTAGGCTCGTTGATAATACGCATTACTTTAAGACCTGCAATTTCACCAGCTTCTTTAGTCGCTTGACGTTGTGCATCATTAAAGTAAGCAGGAACAGTAATAACCGCCTCAGTAACAGTTTGACCTAAATAGTCTTCAGCTGTTTTTTTCATTTTTTGAAGTGTCATTGCTGACAATTCTTGTGCTGAGTACAAACGACCATCAATATCAACACGTGGTGTATTGTTGTCCCCCTTTACTACTTTGTAAGAAACTCTTTTAGTTTCAGCAGAAACTTCAGCAAAAGAGTGACCCATAAAACGTTTAATAGAAGCAATTGTTTTGGTAGGATTTGTTACCGCTTGTCTTTTTGCAGGATCTCCTACTTTAATTTCGCCACCTTCAACAAAAGCGATTATTGATGGTGTTGTTCTTTTTCCTTCCGAATTAGGAATAACAACTGCTTCGTTACCTTCCATTACAGAAACACAAGAGTTTGTCGTACCTAAATCAATTCCGATTATTTTACCCATTTTTATTTATATTTAATTATAATGTATACTTATTTTAATAACTCATGCACGCTAGGTCAATCTTTGTGCCAATGCAAAGGAGCTCCTTAATTTGTCAGTTTTTACTAAAATTGTCGTAATGCAATCTGACAAACTGACATTTTAGAGGCTTTTCACTATTTTCAAAATTTGTCATCCAGAATAAGATCTGCAATATATTATCGAAACTTTAGTTCATCAAGAATTTATTTTAGGAGCTTTTTCCCGCTATCCGCTCTATCTTTATGTTCCTAAAGAATCAACATAAAGGATGCCGCTGCTATCTGGGCTAAGAACTTCAGCATACTCCATTATTACATAGCAAAAACTACCTGTTTTGCCTCTTGACTCGAAATAGCACCTTAGTAACCCGCGTAAGCAAACAAAATCAAACTCAGAGGGGACAAAGTTATTTTTACATATAATGTATATTTGCAATCCGTTCCCTCAAAACAACTAAAACAAAAAAATATGTTTACCCTAAAACAAATCAAAGACGCATACGATAAAGTAAAAACAGAGGCGGATTTCGCTATTTATATTCAGAAATTAATCGATTTAGGAATAAAAGAATATGACAGCTTCATTTCTGACGGTCGAGTAGTTTATTATGGCGATACCGATCATAAAGCAAGTACCGAAAAAAAATATGAACAAATATCCGTTGCAGCCACCGTTAGTAAAGAGCGCTTTATCGAGTATCTTGTCATGCATGAAAACGGTCAAACTGACTATCATACTTTTTGTCAACAGGCTGCCCACTGTGGTATTTCCAAGTCGCGTATTGATATTGTAGAGATGACATGCACTTACCTCAGTAATGAAGGCGATCCGATTGTGATAGAAAAAATCCCGGTTTAATTATTCTTTAATTCTAATTAGCGAAGAATACATCTACATTCTCAACTGATAAAAATCACTAATCCAAAATCCCTTTTTACAAACAAAAAATCCCTTTTGAATTAATTAAAGGGATTTTTTATATGCTTGTTATTCTCAATAATCTACAACCTTCCAGCTTTAAACCTCGAACTTCCAATCGGAAAATTTACAAATTTACGCCTCTTCTTCCTCAGTCAAATGCGATTTAGAGTAGCCTCTCCACTTTTCGATACAATCTTGAAAGTCTCGCGGAAGTTCCGTATCAAAACGCTTCATATCGCCCGTCGTAGGATGTACAAAGCCCAAAGTCTTCGCATGTAAAGCCTGTCTTGGCAATATCTTAAAACAGTTGTCTATAAACTGCTTGTATTTAGTAAACGTAGTCCCTTTAATAATCAAATGACCGCCATAACGCTCATCATTAAATAAAGGATGCCCTATATGTTTTAAATGCGCTCTAATCTGATGCGTTCTACCAGTTTCAAGTTGGCATGATATTAAAGTAACATAACCAAAACGTTCCAGTACTTTATAATGAGTCACAGCGGGTTTTCCGATCTCAGGATCTGCAAAAACGGCCATTTGCATACGGTCTTTCAAGTGACGTGCTAAGTTCCCTTCTATGGTTCCAGCTTCTTCAGCAACATTTCCCCAAACCAAAGCAACATATTCTCTTTCGGAGGTTTTTGCCTCAAATTGTTTGGCAAGATGTGTCATCGCTACTTCAGTTTTTGCAATCACCAATAGTCCTGAAGTGTCTTTATCAATTCGATGCACCAATCCGGGACGCTCGCTACTGTTCATTGGCAAATTATCAAAATGATAGGCCAAAGCATGCACTAAAGTCCCTGTATAATTCCCATGACCGGGGTGCACAACCATTCCTGGCTGCTTATTGATTAGCAACAAAGTGTCGTCTTCGTAAACAATATTCAACGGAATATTCTCCGGTACAATATGGTTTTCATAAGGCGGATGAGTCAACATCACGCGCACTACATCTAAAGGTTTTACCTTGTAATTCGACTTCACGGTTAATTCGTTCACAAAAATATTCCCTTCGGTAGCGGCAATCTGTATTTTGTTACGGGTCGCATTTTGAATTAGACCCATCAGGTATTTATCTATTCGCAAAGAGGCTTGCCCTTTAGGAACTTCAAACTTAAAATGTTCGTATAATTCTTCTTCCAAGTCTGTCGACTCTATGTTATTGTTCATCTGGCATTTCTTCTGTTGGATTTAAAGAATCCGTTTTTATCTCTTCTTCATAACTCATTTTTCCGTCACCTAAGACTAAATCAATTTTGGATGATTTCAGCACTTTATCGCCCGCTTTGATATTTCTACCTTTGTAACGCATTTCTAGCACCATGTCCTTACCTAGATTTGGCACATAAGTAATGGTACCTTCCTCAAGTCCTAAAGCTTTTAGTGTTGGTGATGCTTCACGATAGGTCTTCTCAATCAAGTCAGGAACTTTCACTGACGAAAATCCAGAACTATTGATCTTTATGTATACTTTCCTTCCCACCTTTACTTTCTCTCCTGGCAAAGGATCTTGCTGCACTACACTGTATTGAGGAAAATCACTTTTATAATCTACACTATCTAATAAAACATAATTAAGGTCTAAATTATCCAGTTTTTCCTCTACTTGCTCCTCAGTTAACTTGCTCAAATTAGGAACCATAATCTCATTTCCATGATCGGTAGTAAAAGTCAACCAATGCATAAACAGGTATCCCAGAATGGCAATAGTCAAAAAGGCTAAAAATACTTGTGTAAGAAACACACGGCTGCTAAGGTACTTACGTAAACTCATAAATTTAATTTTATAATTCGACAAAGATATAGCTATTTCGTTCCAAAAAAAATGATAATTTTGTTTAATGGTATTTAGTACTTTCCTAATGAATTTTAGGAGCTATTTCCCGCTATTCGCTATATCCATTCGCCTCGGCGAATGGGATGTCGCTGCTATCGGGGCTAAAAAACAAATCGCTTTTACAATAATTAAGGAGTCGTACTAGCCCAAACCCTAGACCTAAAAACTTAAAAATGAAAAATATTGCTATAATAATGGGAGGCTATTCCAGCGAGTATAAAATTTCACTTATCAGTGGAAACGTTGTATACCAATCACTGGAAAAAACAAAATACAACAGCTTTCGCATACATATTTTAAAGGAAAAATGGGTTTATATAAATGATGCCGAAACCGAATTCCCAATCGATAAAAATGATTTCTCTACAACAGTAAACGGGGAAAAAATTAACTTCGACTGCGTTTTTAATGCTATTCACGGAACTCCAGGCGAAGACGGGCTTCTGCAAGCCTATTTTGAATTACTTGAAATACCTCAAACTTCTTGCGATTATTACCAAGCAGCTCTGACGTTCAACAAAAGGGATTTCCTTTCTGTATTAAAACCGTACGGCATAAAAAGTGCCGTTTCCTATTATTTAAATAAAGGGGATGCAATCTACACAGACCAAATTGTGAAAAAAGTAGGATTACCTTGTTTTGTGAAACCCAATAAAGCAGGTTCGAGCTTTGGAATTTCAAAAGTAAAAACCGAAGCCGAATTGCCAATTGCAATCGAAGTGGCTTACAAAGAAGACAACGAAATAATTATCGAAAGTTTCCTTGACGGAACCGAAGTATCAGTAGGTGTGATTAATTACAAAGGAAAAATAACCGTTTTGCCCATCACAGAAATCGTTTCGGACAACGAGTTCTTCGATTACGAGGCCAAATACCTAGGCAAGTCGCAAGAAATTACCCCCGCCAGAATCTCGGAAGAGATGGCTCAAAAAGTGGGTGATATCGCCAAGCGTACCTATGAGTTACTAAAAATGACTGGCTTTTCGAGAACAGAGTTCATCATCGTAAATGACGAGCCTTATATGCTGGAAATGAATACCGTTCCAGGGCTGACGACAGGAAGTTTGATTCCGCAACAGGCCATAGCCGGTGGAATTTCACTGGAAGATTTGTTTAGTAATTCTATCGAGCTATCTTTACAAAAAATTATAAAGTAAAGAAATCTAAAAACTTCTGAATTTTTGCGGTTTTCAACTTTTAACTTGAAACTTCAAACTTCAAACTTGAAAAAATGAAAAAATGAGAAAATGAGAAAAGCCATATTTCCTGGATCCTTTGATCCAATTACCTTAGGCCATGAAGACATCATCAAAAGAGGAGTTTCCCTTTTTGATCAAGTTGTAATCGCTATTGGAGTAAACGCCGAAAAAAAATATATGTTCACATTGGAAGAGAGAAAACGATTTATCGAAGAAACTTTTAAAGACGAACCCAAAGTCA
>JBLIKQ010000106.1:0-8508 GCA_047635475.1 Porticoccaceae bacterium | reverse complement strand
GAGGAAGTGCTGGATCGGAACCGATAGCCACAACTACAATCACCCTTATTAGTTACATACGATCCTACGATTTCTTTTATATTTGATTCAGCTATCTCGACTCAAACCATTGTAAAACTAAAAGTCGTGCTCTTTAATCGAATTAGATCAACGAGTTTAGCACAAATTTTATTTAATTAGCTTTTTAACGAAAACTAAACAAACGTTTATTCAAATACTACTTAATATTAAGAGTACCTTTGCCCTCTGACTATATTGTCTTACTACTTTTCAAACGTTAAATGTCTAAACTTGCTCCTTCGGATACCTTTTTCGATCTATCAGATTACGGAAGAACACCTGGAAACCTACTTGCAAATCGTTTAAAAAATACCCGATTTACACCTATTCATGTCACCTTGCTTTTTGGCGTTTGTGGACTAATTGCTACCTATTTTATCTTAGAAAATCACTATTACCTAGCTGGGATTTTTATCATTCTAAAATCAATTATCGATGCTGCCGATGGTGAACTTGCAAGACTCAAAAACACTCCTTCTTACACAGGAAGATACCTCGATAGCATCTTTGATATTGCATTAAACTTCTTGTTTTTATCCGCCATTTGTTATGTCTCAAAAACTCCTTATTGGATAACATTAATTGCTTTTTTTTGTATCCAGTTACAAGGGACATTATACAATTACTACTACGTTATTTTAAGGAACAGATCAGTAGGAGGTGATAAAACGAGTAAAATTTTCGAGGATAAAACACCTAAAGCATTGCCAGGAGAAAGTCAAAAATCAGTGGCCATTTTACACCTGATTTATACTATCGTTTATGGAGGCTTTGACAAAATAATTCATACTCTAGATAGCGATGCCTACAAGCGAAAAACTTTTCCTAATTGGTTTATGACCTTCGTTTCTTTGTATGGACTGGGGTTTCAATTATTACTAATTGCGTTTATGATAGCTCTGGATTTTTTGGAATATATCCCTGTATTTTTTATAGGTTATTCTGTATTCCTCTTTATCTTAATAGCAATACGGAAACAGTTTTTAAAAGCCTAAATGCAATATAGAAATAATTTATAGCAATAATTCAAAATTCTATTTACCAATTACTTACATAAAATTACATCGTTAACAACTTTATGCATATAGCTAGCCTATCCAGTTTTTAAAATCATACACTTTTTTCCAGCTTACGACAACATCATCAGTCGTATAAGAGGGTAAAACAACCTTTAAACGCGAGTTGCTGTAAATTACAATTTCCTTAATCGCTTGCAACGGAATGATAAACTTTCTACTTATCCGGTAAAATTCTTTTTGATCCAGATCTTGTTCTAAAAGCTCTAAAGACGATTCGAGAAGATAATTTCTATTGTCAAAAGTATGTATATACGTACCTTTATTTTCACTGTAAACACATTCAATTTCTTCAACTAAAATCACTTTTAAATGTTGACCTATTCTAACGGTGAATCTCTTTTTATGATTTTTCTCAAATGCATTAAATAGCATTTTCCTAATCTCCTCAAAGTTCATTTTAGGTGATTCTTTCTGTGGAATGCGACTCTGGAATTTCTGTACTGCAACTTCTAAGTCGTCCCCGTCAATTGGTTTCAAAATATAGTCAATACTGTTCAGCTTACATGCTCTAAAAGCGTATTCATCATATGCCGTTATGTAGATAACTGCACTCTTAATTTCTACTTTTTCGAATATCTCAAAGGACAAACCATCGGACAATTGAATGTCTAAAAAGACCCATTCAAAATATTTACAATTGGAAAACACAAGCAATTAATTCCAGATAATTATTCTATTAAAGACTGACCAAAATACAAAAAGTAATGACCTCGTTTCAGTTCTTTAAGATTAGGTTGCTGTGCCTTTAATTTTCTCCTATATTTACCAAGATAACATGCAACACATGAAAACGGAAAAAGAAAAAATGATCGCGGGAGAACATTACTTAGGAGGCGACCCCGATATAGTAAAAGATAAAAGGAGGGCAAAAAACTTAATGCATCGCTTAAATGTTACGGAATATAGAGTTACCAAAAAAGCACGTGAAATAATTAAGGAATTGATTCCAAATGCAGGAGCGAATTTATATATAGAACCACCATTTTATTGTGATTATGGATACAATATTAGTTGCGGTAAGAATGTATACTTTAATGTAAACTGTGTAGTTCTGGACTGTACCAAAGTGACTATTGGTTCAAATGTGTTTTTTGCGCCAAATGTTCAATTGTACACTGCTACTCACCCGCTGGAAGCCGAATTAAGAAGAACAGTTGAAAGTGCCTTACCCATAACAATAGGCGATGATTGCTGGATAGGAGGAAACTCGGTCATTTGTCCTGGCGTGACAATTGGTAAAGGCTGCGTAATCGGCGCTGGTTCTGTTGTTACAAAAAACATCCCAGACAACTCGCTGGCGTTAGGAAATCCTGCAAAAGTGATTCGGAAGCTAAATCAATAATAAAAAGCTACATCTTAGCAAAGTACATCACATTGCCGTTATTTGTTCTGACTATAAAAAGTCAAAACATTTCTAAACTGAAATTTAAGAACTCAAAGTAATACAAGAAATTTATCGAGAGGAGCGGGGTTCTTTTAAACTAGCTTTATCCTTAAATGGATAATATATAGTGGCGCTTTTTTTCTTTCCTCAATCCAGCGAACAGGCCTTTACATCCTGAAGCTTGTGGTTTACGTCATTTGGCTTTTGAAGTGATTGATATTGAGTAAAAGCCTGATTTCTTAGTTAAAAATAACATTACATCAGGAGCAATCAGAGTAGATGAATTTACAGCCAAGCGTTTTTTTCTTTATTACTGATCCCTATGATTTGCCAATAGAATTCTATGAATACTAAGCAAAAATCTTATTAAGAAATACTCTTTCTAAAAACTTAAATCTAAAATTAAATTTTACCTTTGACCATTCAATAAAAAACAAAGATTATGGTTTACAAATTCAGAGTGATATTAGACGCAGAGGAAGATATATTCAGAGATTTAGCAATACTTGCTGATGACACACTAGAAGATCTACACAACGCTATTTTCAATTCATTTGGTTTTGACGGTATGGAAGTAGCTTCATTCTATACTTGCGACGAAACTTGGAATCAAGAGGATGAAATCTCTTTATTTGATACTGGCGACGTTCTTGGTGAGCAAAAAATAATGAGTGATTACAAACTCTCAGATCTTGTAGATGAGAAGAACACAAAAATAATCTATGTTTATGACTTCATAAATATGTGGACATTCCTTGTTGAGCTAGCTGCTGTTGAAGAACAAGTTGCTGGTAATATCTATCCCGAAACTTTATTCTCGCATGGAGAAATGCCGGACGAGTCTGAGGAAAAAAGCTTTGAAGCTGAAAACGCGAATGATTTCGCTAACGACTATGAAGACGGCTTAGATGAAGAAGATCTAGATATGTTCGAGGGAGACGATAGCTTTGAGGACTTTGGGTCTGAAGAGAACTGGAATTAACAATAGTAATAATTAAAGAACAAGATAAAAGACGTCAGCAACGTCTTTTATCTCGGCTCTTTTCATCTAATACAAACCTAAAAAATGATCAACCTATTTAATACGCACATAGATACCCTTTCTATTCACCGAGTAGGAAACAAAAGTCGTAATGAAGCTATTTTTTTATCAGAACAACCGTTTAGCCTTCAAGACGAAATTGTGCCGCTAATAAAAGAGTTTTTCTTAAAACCTTTTAGGGAAAAAGAGGAAAACTATTTTCAGTTCGCACATGAAGTAGATTTAGATTATAATGACATTTATAAATATGCCTCTGAAGTTTTTGATGATCCTGCAAGCTTACATGAAGGATCAAAAAAGATAACGCAACATTTATATGAGCAATCTAACCATCCGCACATAAAGAATGGCGAAGTTTACGTAACTTATTTAACAAATGTGAATATTGACAACAATGTTGTGGATGCCATTGGAATATTCAAAAGCGAACTGCAAGCTGACTTTTTACAGTTTGAAGAAAAAGGAACACATTTAGAAATGATATTGCAACAAGGCATTAACCTCAGCAAATTAGATAAAGGTTGTATCATTTTCAATCATAAAAAAGAGGAAGGCTATAAAATTCTTACTGTTGACAGTAACCGATACGATGCGCGTTATTGGTTAGAGCATTTCCTATCTGTTGACGCATTTGAAGATGAAAATTTCATTACAAAAAAATATTTAAAATTCTGTCAGAATTTTGCAAAAGACGTTGTTTTTCCAGCGGAAGACAAAAAAGAAGAGGTAATGTTTATGAACCGCTCCGTAAATTATTTTGCCAAGAATGACCAATTCGAAGAAACAAATTTCTTGAATGAAGTTTTAGACAATCCAGACTTAATTCCAGAATTCAAGAATTACAAAGTGGACAAAGGCGAAAAGTATAGTATTGAAGACGTAACCTCTTTCCCAATAGCAAATGCAGCTGTCACTGACGCACGAAAGTCCATAAAAAACATTATTAATCTAGATACACATATTCAAATAAAAATGGATTTTATCAATCCTGAGAGTGCCGAAAAATACGTGGAAAAAGGCTGGGATGAAGAAAAACAAATGTATTATTATTTGGTGTACTTTAATAAAGAAGAAAAGTCTTAGCACAGTATCACAAATCGAAACATTAAATCCCCCGTTACAGTTTTTGACTGGGGATTTTAATTTTATTGATAGCTAAACATTTTAGTGAAATCACAAAATAATTAAAACAACTGGTTTTATTTGTAAGTACTTACTTACTTAAATAATCATAAGATGTTTTTAGTCAATTAAATTATGTATTTAGCCTATTTTTTATTATTTTCACACCCTGCAAGTTAATAATCTTTACAAGGCCTATTCGAAATGAAAGAAAAATTTAGTTGTTTGCTTTTTGGACATAAGATCATCACCACAAGAACTATTACAAATCACATCAAAGAATATAGATGCACTATTTGTAATTTAGAATTAACGAACGACGTAGCGGGGCACACTACTTTTCTTACCCCAGAGCGTAAAGAAATAAACGAAACGTTGAAAGATTTTCTCCAAAAAAAGTTGCACACCGCTTAATTATTTCTCTCTTTCAATAATAAACATAATGCTATTGAAATAATTTTTTTAGACTCCAATAAATTTTATTTCTAGCCTTAATTAATTATAAACAGATTACTGTACTACTGACTTAGGCTGCTCCATTGACTAAGAACAAAAAATATACTTTAAATAAACCATCTCATCTAAAATCCTGGTTTAAATAAATTCGCGTTTTTAAAATTCCTAGTAACAAATCTGAAAGCTGCTGTCAAAACATTTCCCATACGTTTGGCATTTTTAAAATTTAAATCGTTCGTATATTTATAAAGGTCCGATTTCAATTGTTGTACATGTTCGTCAGGCGCAATAAGATCCTGTCCCATAATCTTCAATAGTCTTTTTATTCGAGTTTCTGCGGAAAGAATTCTTTTTGCTAGTACTGCGCGCTCCTCATTTTTATATTGCTCAATAGAGCTTTCCTGCAGTTTATCCTTCACTAATTTAACCATGGGATAATTCTCTTTGAAAAACTGCGGCCGATAAATCTTAAAATGCCCTTCATAGCATTGCTGATCAAAATCAATCGGGCGAATCCTATAAACCACCTGATCAAAATCGTGGATGGGAACAATCACATAATTATAAGCTCTCATGTCGCCCAAAAGCCGAATCATGCAACGCTCATTAAACTTAACAAACTCTTTTGCTATTTGTGATTTTTCCGTATCACTACAATCATCAAGAAGTGTTTTTATAAAAACATCACCAGGAATTCCCATTATATGCTCTTCAATCAGAGTCTCTTCGTACACTAAAAAATTTATTTTATCTGGTGATAGAATATGTTCCAATTCAAGTCCATATACTCTAGAAGCATCTGCTTTTTTGACATAAAAATGAATATAATTGTCATTTAAAATATTTCTAACTTTTATTCGAAAAGGTTTCGAATTTCCAAAAGTGCAGTAATCGATTGAATCTACATTCAAGAATTTAATTATATCTAAATTCCCATCCGAATGCAAAAGAGAATAGATTTTTTTCAAAGTTAAATCTATCTCATTTCTCTCAAATTCATTATAATAAACCCTGATCCATAATGTATCCACTTCCTGTTTATCATACACATTTATAAAACCAGAAAAACGCAATAAATCATCATAATACACAGGAACTTTAGAAATACGGTCAAATCTCTTTAAATAATCTGCAAGTGAGTTATTTATAGGATAGGTTGGTTTTTTAAATAGAATTGCACCGTCGTTCATTAGGTTTCTTGTCTATGGCAAATTTACATCAATTTAAGCGCAATACCAATTAAGCAGAAACTTCCACTTTTTCAGTAGAGCCTCAATTCAGCATTTAAACCCTTTTCAATAAAATTTCAATAATCGCTTCTATTTATTTTGCAAGCTTGAAGCGTCTAAAATATCATATGGTAAACAGCTACATTATAAAGCTAATATCCTTAAAAAAAACTAGAACTGAATCCGGAATCAGTGGGAATGTCAAACAAATTCCTAATTAACAGTAACAAATTCTTACCTTGCTTGACCTATCAAAAAACATAAAAAAACGAACATTTTGCAAACTATACTTTCAATTAAAAACCTCAGCAAGCGTTATGGCGGCTTACAAGCTCTACGCAATGTTTCTTTCGAAATAAAAAAAGGTAATGTTTATGGCATTCTAGGTCCTAACGGGAGTGGCAAGTCCACAACATTGGGAATTGTTTTGAATGTGGTCAATAAAACTTCAGGAGAATACAGTTGGTTCGACGGTGAGCTAAGAACTCACGAAGCTTTGAAAAAAGTAGGAGCTATAATCGAAAGACCTAACTTTTATCCATACATGACGGCAGAGCAAAATCTAAAGCTAGTCTGTAAAATAAAAAATATTAGTTATTTCAAAATTCAGGAAAAACTGGAGTTAGTTGGTTTAAATGCAAGACGCAACAGTAAGTTCAGTACTTTTTCTTTAGGTATGAAACAACGTCTGGCCATTGCCTCTGCCCTACTGAACGATCCAGAGATATTAATTCTAGACGAGCCTACAAATGGCCTGGATCCTCAGGGAATTCATCAAATCAGAGATATAATCAAACAAATCGCTGCTCAGGGAACGACTATACTATTGGCTTCGCATCTGCTGGATGAAGTAGAGAGAGTATGCTCTCATGTATTGGTTTTAAGAAAAGGGGTCATTTTATATTCTGGTACAGTTGATGGCATGTCAGCAAATGAGGGATTCTTCGAACTGCAAGCGGATGACACAACGAGGATGATAGAAGTTTTAAGAATACATCCGGCAGTTGAAAGTATTAAACAGGAAGAAGGGAAGGTTTTTGTCTATTTAAAAAGTGCTTTGGAGGCGGCGGACTTGAATAAATTCCTTTTTGACAACACTGTTAATCTAAGTCATTTAGTAAAGCGCAAACACAGTTTAGAGGAGCAGTTTTTAGAATTGACAAAAAAATAAGCTACAATAATCAACTTCCGTCATGGAACTACTCTTACTCACAAATCCTAATTCATAAATCAAAAATGAAAAGATTACTTTCTATAGAATTCCAAAAAATCTGGATGAATAAAGCCAGTCGATTATTGACATTCACCTATTTTATTTTACTTTCTTTTATTGCGTTGATAGCGTCAATCAAATTCAATATTGGCTTTTTCAAACTTCAACTTGCTGAAATGGGAGTTTTTAATTTTCCCTTCATTTGGCATTTTAATAGCTATATAGCAGCTTGGTTGAAGTTCTTTTTGGCTATCGTAATTGTTTCGATGATGGCTAATGAATACAGCTATGGTACGTTAAAACAAAACCTCATTGACGGGATGAGCAAAAAAGAGTTCATTCTTTCTAAATTCTTGACGGTGCTCGCATTTGCATTTGCCTCCACCCTGTTCGTTTTTGTTATGAGTTTGCTTCTGGGTTACAGCTTTTCTTCCAATACTGAAATAAGTATCGTATTTTCCAATATGGAATACCTTTTGGCCTTTTTTGTCAAGTTAGTTGGCTTCTTCTCTTTTTGCCTGTTTTTGGGCATATTAGTTAAACGCTCTGCATTTGCCCTCGGATTCCTTTTGGTCTGGAATATACTAGAATGGATTGCAAAAGGCATTTTGGTCTTTACAATTTTTCCAGATAAAAAAATAGCCGATGCCATTATACAGTTTTTCCCCCTGGAATCGATGTCAAATTTGATTGTGGAACCATTTTCACGATTATCCGTGATTAAAACCATCGGAACCCAGATTGGAGCGAATAGTGTTAAAGATTTTGGCGTGCATTTCACGTCAATTCTTATTGTATTGGGATGGTCGCTGCTATTTACTTTGTTCTCCTATCAATTGCTAAAAAACAGAGATTTATAGTACCTTTACTAGCCTATGAATTGGATAAAAAAAATATTTTATATGCTTATCTGTTGCATTACT
>JBLIKQ010000105.1:0-8803 GCA_047635475.1 Porticoccaceae bacterium | reverse complement strand
CTGGTTTCTTAAATATTGTGATTTCAGATGAGTATTATTTGAAGTTCTTCAATGAGATTAAAGACGACCTGAAATTTGGTTTTGTTACTCCAAATCCTGCTGATAAAGCTGTGATGGTGGAATATTCTTCGCCAAACACAAACAAGCCACTGCATTTAGGTCATGTTCGTAATAATCTATTGGGTTATTCTGTTGCGGAGATAATCAAAGCTTCAGGTAAGAAAGTATATAAAACCCAAATCATAAACGATAGAGGAATTCATATTTGCAAATCAATGCTGGCTTGGCAGAAATTCGGAAATGGAGAAACTCCCGAATCGGCAGGTCTAAAAGGAGATAAATTAGTAGGTAATTACTATGTGGCTTTTGATAAGGCCTATAAAGCAGAGATAGCTCAATTAAGGAGCGAAGGAAAAACAGAGGAAGAAGCTAAAAAGCAAGCTCCCATTATTGTGGAAGCACAAGAGATGCTTTTAAAATGGGAAGCGGCTGATGAAGAAGTGATTGCGCTTTGGAAAAAGATGAACCAATGGGTGTATGATGGCTTTGCCATCTCTTATAAAAACCTAGGAGTTAATTTTGATTGTTACTACTATGAAAGTAACACCTATTTGTTAGGAAAAAATGTGGTTCAAATTGGACTTGAAAAGGGTGTTTTCGAAAAAGAGCTTGATGGCTCTGTTTGGATTGATTTGACCGATGAAGGATTAGATCGTAAAATCGTATTGCGTTCTGATGGGACTGCGGTCTATATGACACAAGACATTGGAACTGCCATTCAGCGTGTGAAAGATTATCCAGATGTGGGTGGAATGGTTTACACAGTGGGTAATGAACAAGATTATCATTTTAAAGTGTTGTTTCTAATTCTGAAAAAATTAGGATTTGATTGGTCTCAAAACCTATTTCATTTATCATATGGAATGGTAGACTTGCCTTCTGGAAAAATGAAAAGTCGTGAAGGAACTGTTGTAGATGCTGATGATTTGATGCAGGAAATGACGGAAACGGCACAAAAAATTGCCGAAGATTTAGGTAAGCTAGATACTTATTCTGCCGAAGAAAAAGCAGAATTATACAATACGATAGGTCTAGGAGCATTGAAATATTATATTTTGAAAGTAGATCCTAAAAAACGAATCCTATTCAATCCTGAAGAGTCTGTAGATTTTGCAGGGAATACGGGTCCTTTCATACAATACACTTACGCTAGAATTCAATCGATAATTCGTAAAGCTAATTTTGATTTTTCAAGTGAATCAGGAATGCTTGCGCTACATGAAAAAGAGAAAGAATTATTGAAACAGTTGGAATTGTTTCCAGAGGTGATACAGAATGCGGCTCAAAACCACAGTCCTGCACTATTGGCAAATTATACTTACGATTTGGTTCGAGAGTACAATTCTTTCTATCAAACTGTTCCCATATTAGGTTCTGAAGTGGAAACTGAGAAAACATTTAGGGTTCAATTGTCAAAAAAAGTAGCTGATACCATCGCTTCTTCTTTTCAACTTTTGGGTATCAATGTTCCAGAAAGAATGTAAACAATAAAGTAAATTATAGAAAAAACGACCTCGATTTGGGTCGTTTTTTGGTTTAATAGAGGACCAGTAAAACGGACTGTTTCGCTACCCCCATTTTAACTGTGAGTGGTTGTTAATTTTTTCTTGCTACTTTGTACTAATGCAAATAGGCTTACTGCAGCCCAAGTGCCTTCAAGAATTATAAATGGAATATAGTTTATTAATATGGAAGCGTAACAAGCTATGCAAGCACCGATTATATTTAAAGTAAAATACAGTATGCCTTCTTTTGGGATAAGCGAAAATATATTTAAAAAATAGGCAAATAAAATAATGCCAACACCTACAGCGCCTATAATGCCATTGTAACTCATAATTGTATATATTGATTTAGTAATTTGTGTAAGTCGGTCTTGTTTGTTATAAAAGTAACACAAAACGGATCAAAATGTCTTTACAAACCTAATGATAGGCGGCTATTTAATCTACAATTTGAATTTGTTTCATTAAATATGCTCGAGCTGTGCTGTCCGAAAGCTTTCCTATTAAAGTTTTCGTATGGAATTAATAGTATGTGATTACAGCAGCTACTAACTATTTTTTTTTTAAGAATTTCATGCAAAGGCTGTAGTATAAAGACAAATTTTGCGTTGTTTATTACTATGAACAAATAGATAATGACATTATGAAAAAGATATTGATTGTAGCTTTATTTGTCATCATTATCTGCTCTTGTACAGATAGTTCGTCCGCATCCAAAAATGGAAATGTTAGCTTGAAAGCATCTGCTGTCTCTAGCTCAGGAGTTACTTTTTCCACTGCACGAATTTCATCAACAGTAGTTATTACTGATTTTAAGATTAACATCGGGAATATTAAATTTGAAACGGATGAAGATGATGCTCATTACAATAAGGAGCCTAGTCATGAGGACGTCAAATTGATAGGTCCATTTTTATTAGATTTATTGGACGCAAACAAAACCCTACTTCAAATGATTGCTTCATTAGACATACCCAATGCCAAATATTAAGAAATAAAATTAAAGTTTGAAACCAGTATTTAGGTTGGCGAAATGTTCGGTAAAAGTATTTTAATTAAAGGAACTATTGATGGGAAGGAGTTTGTTTTTTGGAGTGATAAAGATGTTGAATTAGAATTAGACTTTAGTGATTCGTCGAAAGACTTTCTAGTCGGAAACAATGGTGTTGCGTTAAACATTAAAATACAAATTGATTATCTTATGGCTAAGCTCGCATCTTTAGCTAGTCAAAATCTATTGGTAGACATAGATGGTGATGACGTTATCGAAATTAGTACAGCTAATGACGACGGACATCATGATATTGGAGAGTCAATAAGTGATTTATTGGAACAGGAAACACATTTGGACGACGAGGATTAATCAAAATAGGATCTAAAATTTCTAAAAAAGAGAGTGTCTTAAAAAGATGCTCTTTTTTTGTGTAGAATAGTATTTAAACTTCAAAATCAAATGCTTAAATTTGCATTTCAATAAATAAAAAATCATGTTCGATAATTTAAGCGATAAACTAGACAAAGCCTTTCATATACTTAAAGGGCACGGGAAAATAACTGAAGTAAACGTAGCTGAAACTTTAAAAGAAGTTCGTCGCGCTTTGCTTGATGCCGATGTGAATTTCAAGATTGCCAAGGATTTTACTAATAGAGTGAAAGAAAAAGCGATTGGACAGAACGTTTTAACCACACTGCAACCAGGACAATTATTGGTTAAGTTGGTAAAAGACGAGCTTACCGAGTTAATGGGTGGTGATGTAGCTGGAATCAATCTTTCAGAGACGCCGTCAGTTATTTTGATGTCAGGTTTACAAGGTTCTGGGAAAACAACTTTTTCCGGAAAACTAGCTAATTATCTGTTAACAAAAAAGAATAAGAAACCTTTATTAGTTGCCTGTGATATTTATCGTCCAGCTGCAATACAGCAGTTGTATGTTGTTGGAGATTCTATAGGAGTTGAGGTGTATTCAGAGCCTGAAAATAAAAACCCTGTTGAAATTGCCCAAAATGCAATTAAACATGCCAAAGCGAATGGGTTTAATGTGGTGATTGTCGATACAGCAGGTCGTTTAGCTGTAGATAAAGAAATGATGGATGAAATTGCTCGTGTTCATAAAGCAATTAAACCTCAAGAAACTTTGTTTGTTGTGGATGCTATGACAGGGCAAGATGCAGTGAACACAGCGAAAGCGTTTAATGATATATTGAATTTTGACGGAGTGATCCTTACTAAATTAGATGGTGATACCCGTGGTGGAGCTGCTTTATCCATTAAAACGGTTGTTAATAAACCAATTAAATTTGTAGGTACAGGTGAAAAAATGGAGGCTATTGATGTATTCTATCCTGTGCGTATGGCAGAGCGTATCTTGGGAATGGGAGATGTTGTGTCTTTGGTCGAAAGAGCGCAAGAGCAGTTTGATGAAGACGAAGCTAGAAAAATCCAGAGAAAAATTGCTAAAAATGAGTTTGGTTTTGATGATTTCTTGTCCCAAATTCAGCAAGTTAAGAAAATGGGTAACATGAAAGACTTGGTCGGAATGATACCAGGTGCTTCAAAGGCGATGAAAGATGTAGAGATTGAAGATGACGCTTTCAAACATATTGAGGCCATCATACATTCGATGACTCCAATCGAAAGAACCAAGCCATCAGTTATAGATGTAAAAAGAAAATCTAGAATCGCAAAAGGTTCCGGAACAAAAATAGAGCAAGTTAATCAACTGATGAAACAGTTTGAGCAAATGAGCAAGATGATGAAAATGATGCAAGGGCCAGGAGGAAAAAACCTTATGAAAACGATGGGCGGAATGAAAGGAATGCCGGGCGGAATGCAAGGATAATTTCTTTAAGGTTTAAAGTATCGTCTAAAGGGATACTTTAAACCTTATTTTTTATAAAACAAAAAACTATTAAGCCTTAATGTGCAAGCGGATCAAAAACTTTAAATTTTAAACAATTTTAAAAATGCAACTACTAGACGGAAAAAAAACAGCTGAAGATATTAAAAGCGAAATTGCTGCCGAAGTTCAAATAATTAAAGATAAGGGAGGTAAAGTACCACATCTAGCAGCAGTAATTGTTGGTAATGATGGCGCTAGTTTAACTTATGTTGGCAGTAAAGTTCGTTCTTGCAAACAAATAGGCTTTGACTCTACTTTAGTAAGTTTGCCAGAAACGACTACTGAGGTGGAACTGCTAGCGAAGATAATGGAGTTGAATTCAGATGACGAATTAGATGGATATATCGTTCAACTGCCTTTACCTAAGCATATCGATGAGCAAAAGATATTGATGGCTATAGATCCAAATAAAGATGTGGATGGATTTCATCCTGCTAATTTTGGGAAGATGGCTCTAGAAATGGAAACGTTTTTACCAGCAACTCCTTTCGGAATCATGCAATTGTTAGAACGTTATAAAGTAGAAACATCCGGTAAGCACACTGTAGTTATTGGACGTAGTCATATTGTAGGTCGACCGATGAGTATTCTGATGAGTCGCAAGGGATACCCTGGTGATTCAACGGTGACACTTACGCATAGTAGAACCAAAAACATTGAGGCGTTTACTAAAAATGCTGATATTATTATCACCGCTTTGGGAGTTCCCAATTATCTGAAAGCCGATATGGTTAAGGATGGGGTAGTAATCATAGATGTTGGGATTACCCGAGTTCCAGATGATTCAAATCCTAAGGGCTATGTGATTACTGGAGATGTTGACTTTGAAAAGGTAAGTAAAAAATCATCTTTTATAACTCCAGTACCAGGAGGAGTAGGTCCCATGACTATCGCGATGTTATTAAAAAACACACTGTTGGCAAGGAAAATGAGAATTGCCAAAAACAATTAAAAAGACAGTTAGAACGATAACTATAAATAAATCAGCCTATTCGAGAGAATAGGCTTTTTTTAATGCTTTAAGATAAGTTTTAGGCTGTCGGCAACCCTATAACAATAGTCCTTATAGAATCTAGTGAAAAAATTATCGCCCTAAGTAGCTGAGTTTTTAGCTTAAGGGGGAGCAGTTCCTTGTGGAAGATAGAAAGTAACTACTAAAGTAGCATTTTAGTTGAATGTCAGTTTTTTATTATTACATTTGATATAGCTGTCAGTATACTCTTATTTACTTAGTTAATTTTTTATGAGTACTAAGGTCTATTGTCATTTATTTTAAATAGTAACGTTAATTTAATAGATGTTTATGACTGCAAGCAACTCAAGCACGCCAAAAAAAAATGTGTATCCTCCAGGAACTGTGATTCCAATTTTAGATTTTTCAGTAGTTAGTAGTTCAATTTCGTTGTCAAACAACAAATCCTATGATCTTTTGCAGCCTCTAGTTGCAGCCTCGTTAGACGCTACTGGAAACATACAGGTTAGTACTGTTGTCTTTGTTGACGCTTCATTATCTCTTGTCAATACTGATTTTATAGTTAATCAACTGTATGATATTAGCGATCTTGGCTTTCCTAGAATTCAGTTTTTTATAAGTTATGAAAAACCAGAAACTAAGCCCACTGAATTCAAAGCTTATGAGATTTCATTTTCGCCGCTATTAGCATCTCTAATTCCAGCAGTTGTTATAGGGAGCCAAATAAAGACTGTTCAAGCCTTTCTTTGGAACGTAGATCCTAAAACATCAAGAGGGACAGAGACTGTTGTTCAGCATAGTACTTAATAAAGGAACCAGAAATATTTCTGCGAGAGATTAATTCGATAATTGAAAACAAGAATGAACATTTAGTTTAGTCGATATTAATCAAATAGTAATTAAAAATGATTAAAAGTAAGTTCTATTTTTTTTTAATAATGATATTTTCATCTGTCGTTCTTTCTGCTCAGGTTACATCTAATGATAATTTATTACGATCTGAAATTAAAAATAAAGCACAAGAGTTTACTAAAGAAATTAATTTTAATAAAGCTCAACTGTTTTATTTAGATAATAATTGGGACTCTACTCTAGTTTACTCAATGAAGCAATTAAGTGAAGCTGAGAACAAAGAATTGAATGATTATTGTTATTATTTTAGAGTATTAAGTTTTTATAAAAAAAAACTATTTGATGAGGCTAAAAATGAGTTTACTAAAATTTCAGTCAAATTTAAGTTTTATTACAAAGTAGAATTAGTTTTAGGTGAAATAGCATTAGAGCAAAAAGAATTTAAAAAGGCGTTGCTTTATTTTAGGGGAATTGAAAAGTTGCTAGAAACAGATGTTTATGATTTTAAAAGGAGTACTGTTTTACATAATATAGGATTGTGCTATTTGCATTTAGAAAAATTTGATAAAGCAGAGGAGTATTTATTTAAAAGTGCAAATTTACAAGCGGTTGAAAAGGATACTTTATTGCTCATAGGGTCTTATACAGATATTGCTAATTTGTATTATGTTCAATATAAAGACAGTCAGGCAATTCCGTATTTTGAAAAGGGGTATCAACTTGCTAAAAAAGTAAAGTCATTCGAATTAAAAAGAACTGCAGCTTCTAATATGGCTGTCGTAGAGGAAAATAGAAAAAATTTCCCAGTAGCCTTAGCATATAGAAAAGAGTATGAAATGTGGAATGATTCTTTGAACGATCAGAATAAAGTTTGGGCAATTGCTGATCTGGAAAAAAAGTTTGCAGTTACGCAAAAACAAAAAGAAGTGAATTTACTGCAAGCCGAGAATAAAGTAAAAATAGCCGAAAGAAACAGTTTGCTGTTCTCTTCGGTTTTTTTACTAATCTTATTCGGGACAGGAGTTTATTTTTATAGGAATAAAGTCAAAGGGAATAAGATTATATTGGCTCAAAAAATTCAGTTAGACGAATTGAATGCTGCCAAAGACAAGTTGTTTTCTATCGTGAGTCATGACTTGCGTTCTTCGGTAAGTGCTTTGAAAACAAGTAATGCCAAATTACAGCAGAGTTTAGATAGTAAAAACTATCTAGAATTAGATATCCAACTTCATGACAACAGTGCCATCGCAAATGGGACTTACAATTTACTGGACAATTTGCTCCACTGGGCTTTGCTGCAAACCAAACAATCCTATTTTCATAAGGAATGCTTGCGTTTGTTTTTTATAGTGGAACAAATGGTTTACAATTACAAACCCCTGATGCTTGATAAAAATATTGATTTTGAAAATAAGCTATTAAAGAGAGATGTAGTCAATGTCGATCAGCAGTCCTTAAAAATAATTCTAAGAAATTTACTAGATAATGCTATTAAGTTTTCTAAGCAAGACGGCTCGATAATTATATATTCTCAATACTCTGATGCTAACTATTGTGATTTGGTTATAGAAGATACCGGACTGGGAATGGAGGAAGGCACACGTCAGGAACTTATGAAAGAAAGGGAATTATCTTCGAATAGTAAAAACAGTGCAGTCGTTGGGACCGGATTGGGCTTGCAATTATGCAAGGCTATGATTGAGAAGAACGGAGGCAAATTCAGAATAGAGAGTACCGTAGGAAAAGGAACAAAAATGATTGTATCATTGGAGAAAACTCAAAAAGATGGATAAGGTAAACGTAATGATTGTTGAGGATATGGTAGGGGAAAGCGATGGTTTGTCAAAAGTGCTATTGGCTAACAACTATAATCTGGTTGGAGTTGCACGCACTTTGAATGAAGCGTTAAAATTGTTTTATGCGAATAAAGTAGATGTCGTTATTATAGATATTTTCTTGAATGGTAAGCCTGAAGGAATAACTTTTGCTGAAACGATGAATGTCATTCCCAATGGATCAAAGCCATTCGTGTTTTTGACCAGTTCAAATGACCGACAAATATTTGAAAAGGCAAAACTCACACGGCCATTTAGTTTTTTGATGAAACCGTTTAATGAATTGGAGATTTTGTACGCCATAGAAATGGCTGTAGAAAAATTTCATAATCAAAATGATGTTTTCTTAGGCGATGATGAACAAGACACCGTAATTAGTGACGAATACATGTTCATTAAAAAGGGCAAGTCTTTAAAAAAAGTACTTATTGCAGACATTGTTTATATAGAGGTTGAAGAAAGATATTGCAATATCATAACTGCATACGAAAAATTTGTAATTTTAATATCCTTAATAAAAATTCTGGAGCTTCTTGATGCTTCAAAGTTCTGCAGAACCCATAGAAATTATATTGTCAATAGTGAAAAAATCGTCGAAATAATCCCCGCTGATAATCTTGTCTTATTGTCTGGTAACCACAAAGCTATACTGAGCGATAAATACAAAAAATTTGTAAA
>JBLIKQ010000104.1:0-8848 GCA_047635475.1 Porticoccaceae bacterium | reverse complement strand
ACTTCGCTCACGGGAACTACATTTCCAGGACTCGTAGGAAGGGCAATTAATGGAACTAAATCGTCCAAATTGATTTCATCGTATTCATCATAAGTTGCTTCTGAATCGGCAACTAATTCTGTCCAATCAGACTCCCTTTCTTGGGAAATTAAAAACCGTTTGGTTTCATCATCACTCGGGAATACAGTGGTTGTAGCGCCTAACTCAGCACCCATGTTGGCGATAACATGGCGATCCATCACACTCAGATTCTTCACTCCATCGCCATAATATTCTATAATTTTTCCTACTCCGCCTTTGACATCATAGCGTCTTAACATTTCTAAAATCACATCTTTAGCACTAACCCAATCTGGTAATGTACCACTGAGTTTTACCCCCAGTACTTTTGGCATTTTGACGAAATAGGGTTGACCTGCAATAGCAGCAGCAACGTCTAAACCACCGGTTCCGATGGCTAGCATTCCCAAAGATCCTGCAGCGCAGGAATGACTATCAGAACCTACGAGTGTTTTTCCTGGTTTGCCAAAGCGTTCCATATGTACCGGATGACTTACTCCATTTCCGGGACGGCTGTACCAAAGACCAAATTTTTGTGCAGCCGAAAGTAAAAACAAATGGTCATCGGCATTTTTAGAATCAGTTTGCAGTAGGTTGTGATCCACATATTGAACCGCGACTTCTGTTTTGGCTTTTTTTAGGCCCATGGCTTCTAATTCTAATTGGACCAATGTTCCGGTAGCGTCTTGCAATAATGCTTGATCTATTCGGATACCAATTTCCTGACCCGCAATCATTTCACCATATAAAAGATGTGATTGTATTAATTTTTGGCTGACGTTTAATTTTGACATGTTTGATTTTGCTTTTAGATACTTTTTTTAAATCTAATATTCTAGATGTTATTTTATTCTAGAACGGATCGGATATTCCACTCACACGAATTAACTTTTTATTTACAAATTCGTGAATTCCAATTTCAGAAAGTTCTCTACCATAACCGGATCCTTTAGTTCCTCCAAAGGGTAAATCAGCTTGTGTCCAAGTTGGGTGATTGATAAATACCATTCCAGAATCAATTTGATCTGCAATTCGTTTTCCGCGTTCGATATCTGGGGTAAATACAGAACCTCCCAAACCAAAATCGGAATCATTTGCTAATACAATTGCTGCAGCTTCATCTTTTACTCTGTAAAATGAGGAAACAGGTCCGAATAGTTCTTCGTGATATGCAGGATTTTCAGGATTTAGATCTGTTAAAATAGTTGGCTCCATAAAGGCTCCTGGACTATCTATTCTATTACCACCTAATAAAACTGTAGCTCCAGCAGCAACTGCCCTTTCGACTTGATCTAGTAAATGTAGTAAGGCTTCTTCACTACTTAAAGGGCCTAGCTCTGTGTTTGGATCCATTGGATCGCCCACTTTCATCTGTGCTAATTTAGCTGTGAATTTTTCGATAAACTCGTCTGCGATAGCTTCTACAGCAATAATTCTTTTGGAGGCAATACAGCTTTCGCCATTATTATTCATTCTGCCTATTACGGCCCAGGCGACAGCTTTGTCAATATCAGCATCTTCTAAAACAATAAAGGCATCGTTACCTCCTAATTCTAAAACTGACTTTTTAAGATTTTTCCCGGCTTCTGCCGCTAAACTAGCACCTGCTGCTTCACTGCCCGTAAGAGAAACGCCTTTGATTCTTTTGTCAGAAACAATGGCTGAGGCCCTTCTTCCAGAAATTAACAAATTAGTGTATAATCCGGTTGGCGCTTTGGCTTCAATAAATAAATCTTGAATAGCAATAGCACATTGAGGAACCATAGATGCGTGTTTTAATAAAATGGTGTTTCCAACCATAATATTAGGTGCTATAAAACGTGCCACCTGATAAAAAGGAAAATTCCAAGGTTGAACGCCTAGTAAAACTCCAATTGGGCTTGATCTGATAATGGCTTCGCCAAGTTCAGGCTCTAACTTTTTGTCAGCTAAAAAGGATTCACCGTTTTTAGCATAATAATCTAAAATATTAGCGCTTAGTTCTACTTCGCCTTCTGCCTGAGATAAAATTTTCCCCATTTCAAGGGTAATTAAAGTGGCTAAAGCTGTTTTCTTTTCTCTCATTAAAGAGGCTACTTTCGTTAAAACAGCAGCTCTCTCGGGATAAGACGTTTTTTTCCAGTCCTGAGAGGTTTTTGAAGATTGTGCGATAGCATCGTCAATTTGTTTGTCGGTCATTTCGTCAAATGATTTCACGACTTTGTTTGTTGTTGGGTTTGTTGTTTGTATTGGCATACTTTTATAAATTTAAAGAAAATTAGTTTTTTGGCGTCTGCCAAAGTAATTTATAATGCAAAACAGATAGTTTTGCGTTTATAATATTCAACAAGGAGTTTAGGATATTTTTACGGAACAGATACTTTCTATTGAAAAAATAAAAGGCTGCGGTTTGTAAAACACAACTGTTGAATTACAAATATAGAGATTTTTTAGAGTAAAAGGCTTACATTATCAGTGCATTAACGTTTCGATAACAGGAATAAGACCTTGTTTTCGGGGATTATTTTGTTTTTTTTAACAGTTGTTATTTTTTAATGATTGATCCCTAGTTTTTTAATTAAAGTATTATGGTATGGATATAATTAAAGAAGTTAAGGTTCATCAAAAAGTTTTTTTTAAAATAAACTCATCTTTCTTCCTTTAGTATTTTTTCCGTGGAGTCATTTAAATACTACTACTACTACTACTACTACTACTACAATTGAAAATGCATAAGTAATTGCAAAACAACACTAAATTAACTTCGAATATGTAAAACAATTGCTGGTGGTTTATAATTTTTAGACAAAAAAGGACAGTGCTTTTTTTATGGACTTAGAGAAAAAAGACAAAAATTGTCTATTGAAATTTGATTCGGTGGTAGTTGGAATTTGAAAGAATGGCTTTCTATCGCTAATTAATAAAAGGGCAGGAGATTAAAAGTCCCTATTTGGAATATTTCAGTTAGGAAAATTTACTGTTTTAAAACGCGATATGAAGACAGGACCGGAGCAACTTCTAAAAGGCAAGCTGTTATCATTCAAAAAATCTCCCCAAACATTTCGATAAGCGAAAGTTGGGAGGATTTTTGTATAAATTTAGTTTTTTATTCGTCAAAGTGACAATTCAGAAAAGGAAAGTTGCTGCTGACCACTTTTAACTACTCCTCTTCTTTTTGCCCCATCATCATTAGATATGCTTTTAGGAATTGATCGATTTCACCATTCATAACGCCGTCAACATCGCTGGTTTCGTAACCAGTACGAACATCTTTGACTAATTTATAGGGCTGCATCACATAATTCCGAATTTGGGATCCCCATTCGATTTTCATTTTACTAGCTTCAATATTTGCGCGTTCTGCCTGTTGCTTTTTTAATTCGATTTCGTACAATTGAGACCGTAGCATTTGCATTGCACGCTGTCTGTTATCTTGTTGTGAACGAGTTTCAGAACATTGAATTTGGATTCCTGTTGGTTTATGGACTAATTGAACCTTAGTCTCCACTTTATTTACATTTTGCCCTCCAGCACCACTAGAACGAGAAGTTGTAATTTCAATATCAGCAGGATTAATATCAATTTCTATACTATCGTCAACAAGAGGATACACGTAAACGGATGCAAACGAAGTATGCCTTTTCGCATTACTGTCAAAAGGTGAGATGCGCACTAAACGGTGTACTCCATTTTCCCCTTTTAAATATCCAAAAGAATAATCCCCTTCAAACTCAAGTGTTACAGTTTTAATACCCGCAGCCTCTCCTTTTTGGAAATTTAATTCTTTTATTTTGTAACCTTGTTTCTCACCCCACATCATATACATACGCATGAGCATTTCGGCCCAATCGCAACTTTCGGTTCCACCTGCTCCCGCTGTTATTTGCAATACAGCGCTCAGAGTATCACCTTCATCTGAAAGCATATTCTTGAATTCGATGGCATCAATATGATTTGCTACAAGAGCGTATTGCTCGTCTAGTTCTTCCGCGGTAAGTTCGCCTTCTTTGTGAAACTCATAGGCTAATTGCAATTCGTCGGTGATTTCGACTGCTTTATCGTAATCTTCAATCCACTTTTTCTTATTTCTAAGATTCTTGACAATAGCCTCCGCTTCCTTTGGATTGTTCCAAAAATCAGGGGCAAAAGTCTTTTCTTCTTCGTTTGAAACCTCAATTAGTTTGGCATCAACGTCAAAGATACCTCCTCAACGCACCAAGGCGCTCTACAATACCTTTAATTTGTTCGGTAGTTGTCATAAATTATGTAATTTTGTTGAACAAAAATAAGATATAGTTTTTAGAATATGGAAATAAATTTGATTAGTGATACGATTACCAAGCCAACGCAAGAAATGTTGCAGTATATGTTTAAAGCTGAAGTGGGTGATGACGTATATAAACAGGACCCAACGGTTATAGAATTAGAAGCAAAAGTGGCGGCTATGTTCGGTATGGAAGCAGGATTGTTTTTTCCGTCGGGAACGATGGCCAACCAAACAGCTATAAAATTGCATACGCAACCAGGAGAGCAATTAATAGCAGATAAGTATGCGCATGTTTATCATTACGAAGGAGGCGGTGCCTCTTTTAATAGTGGCGTTTCTTGTTGTTTACTCGATGGGAAGCGGGGAATGATAACGGCGGAACAAGTAGCAGGAGCCATTAATGACCCTGAGTTTTATCACAGTCCTTTAACGAGTTTGGTTTGTGTGGAAAATACTACCAATAAAGGTGGGGGAGCTTGTTATGAAATGGAAGATTTAAAAAAAATAAAGGCCGTTTGTGTTGCCAATAATTTAAAGTTTCATCTTGATGGAGCTCGAATTTGGAATGCTTTGGTGGTCAAGAAACAAGACCCAAAAGAATTTGGCCAACTGTTTGATACTATTTCCGTTTGTTTGTCAAAAGGACTTGGTGCGCCAATTGGTTCTGTTTTATTAGCAGATAAGGCTACGATTCATCGTGCTTTAAGAATTCGAAAAATTTTAGGTGGAGGCATGCGTCAAGTTGGGTATCTGGCTGCAGCCGGAATTTATGCTTTAGACAATAATATGGAACGTCTTGCAGAAGATCATAGGAGAGCGAAAGAATTGGCTAATGTCCTTACTAAAGTTAGTTGGGTTTCTTCGGTTGAGCCTGTGGAAACTAATATTTTGATTTTTTCGTTGGCAGCTAACTGCAGTGATAAGGTTTTGATCGAAAAATTAAAACAGAAAAATATTTCTATCGGCTCTATGGGTCATGGTAAACTAAGATTTGTTACACATCTTGATTATAGAGAAGTAATGCATACTTATGTTTTAGAAACTCTGGAAAAGCTAACAATGTAATTTAAAAAAAATCAGGTTCAAAGTTTTAGTTTTATTTAAAACTTTAAACCTGATACTATTTTTATTTAAACATATTTTCCATTCCAGGAATCATTGGCATGTCCATTTTTGCGACAGCATCAAGTTCAGCTTCGTTTACTTTTGTTGCTTTCTCGATTACTTTGTTCATTACTAAAACCATATAGTCTTCTAGCTGTTCTTTGTCTTCAAGCAGCGTATCATCAATTGTGATTGACTTTATTGTTCTATTTGCGGTAATCGTTATTTTCAATAAACCATCGGTACTTTGTTCTTCTACAAGGACTGAATCCAATCGTTTCTTTGTTTCTTCCATCTTTTGTTGGGTCTCTTTAAGTTTTCCCATCATTCCCATTAAATCCATTTTGATAATTTTAAAATTATATAAACACGAAATTACAAAAATTTGGAATAGTACGCAATGTTAAATAAGACGAATAATACGGTCGCTATGAGCTGACTTTGTGCTATTTTTGTATCTTGTTTTAAAAATTTGAAAGCTTAAAAAATGATAGAAAAGATACAACCGCCAGTTGCCAAAATTATACCTACTATACTAGAGAAGTTCGGAGATGTTAGAATTGACAACTATTTTTGGTTAAAAGATAGAGAAAACCTTGAAGTAATTGATTACCTCAATAAAGAGAACGAATATTATCAAAAAATGACTGCACATACGCAGGAATTTCAGAAGGAATTGTTCGAGGAAATGAAAGCTAGGATTAAAGAAGATGACGAATCAGTACCTTATTTATACAATAGTTATTATTACATAACCCGTTTTGAAAAAGGAAAGGACTATCCAATTTATTCTCGAAAAAAAGAGAGCCTTTCGGCAAAAGAAGAGATTATGTTCGACTGTAACGAACTAGCAAAAGGGAAAAAATACTTCAATTTAAGTGGTTTAAGTATCAGTATTGACAATCAGTTTGCTACCTATGCTGTCGATACAGTGGGTAGAAGAATCTATACTTTACAATTCAAAAATTTACTTACGGGTGAAATTTTAGCGGATAAAATCGAAAACACTACTGGGAACTCGACTTGGGCAAATGATAATAAAACCGTTTTTTATACTAAGCAAGATGAGAACACCTTGCGTTCCGATTCAGTTTTGAAACATATTATGGGTACTGAAACAGTACTTGATAAGTTGGTTTATTTTGAGAAAGACGACACTTATGATGTAGCGGTCGGGAAGGAAAAATCAAAAAAATATATTTTGATAAGCTCTTCAAGTACTTTAACATCAGAATTCAGAATATTATTGGCCGACAAGCCAGAAGGTAAATTCACTATTTTTCAGAAAAGAAAAAGAGGCTTAGAGTATAGTATTTCGCATTACGGTGATAGTTTTTATATTGTTACCAATAAAGACAAAGCAACAAACTTTAAGTTAATGAAGACTTCTGAGTCAGCAACATCAATGGAGAATTGGGAAGATGTTCTTGGCCATCGTGATGACGTTCTGTTGGAAGACATTGATATTTTTAAAGATTTCTTAGTGGTTTCAGAGCGAAGTAATGGTTTGAATAAAATTAGAATTATGCCATGGGATGGTCTAAGGGAGTATTATTTGCCTTTTGAGAGTGAGACTTATACGGTGCATCCAACTTCAAATGTTGATTTTGACACAGATATTTTACGTTACGCCTACCAGTCAATGGCCACGCCCGCTTCAATCATTGATTTCAATATGAAAACCCAAGAAAAAGAAGTTAAGAAGGAACAGGAAGTCCTTGGAGGTAAATTCGATAAAGATAATTACATCGAAGAACGTTTGTGGGCTACTGCAAAGGATGGTACTATAGTTCCTATTTCAGTAGTATACAGAAAAGGCATGAAGAAAGACGGTACAAATCCGTTATTGCTATACGCTTATGGTTCTTATGGACATTCCATGGATGCCCACTTTTCATCAACAAGATTGTCATTAATGGATAGAGGTTTTATTTATGCAATAGCGCACATTCGTGGTGGGGAAGATTTAGGAAGAAAATGGTATGAAGACGGAAAATTATTAAAAAAGAAAAATACTTTCACTGATTTTATTGATTGCTCCAAATATTTGATCAAGAAAAAATATACTTCTCCTGAGCATTTATATGCTGAAGGAGGATCTGCCGGAGGTTTATTGATGGGAGTTGTTTTGAATATGGCACCAGAACTATATAATGGAGTGATTGCTCAGGTCCCTTTTGTAGATGTTGCAACCACGATGCTAGATGATACGATTCCGTTAACGACAGGGGAGTACGACGAATGGGGAAATCCAAATTTGAAGAAATATTATGGCTATATGAAGTCGTATTCTCCTTATGATAATGTGAAAGCCCAAGCCTATCCAAATATGTATATATCGACCGGTTTGCATGATTCTCAGGTGCAATACTGGGAGCCCGCGAAATGGGTTGCTAAATTGCGGACTTTAAAAACCGGCGACAATCTTTTATTTCTCGACACGAATATGGATGCAGGTCATGGAGGAGCATCAGGAAGGTTTGAAGCTCTAAAAGAATTGGCAAAGGAATTTAGTTTTTTGTTTGATTTAGAGAAAATTAAAAAATAACTCAAAAATTTTTGTTAAATTGCGATATTGAGGGGTCTAAAAAAATTTACTTCTCCTAATTATTTTTTTATGAAAGAAGAAATAAACGCGTACAATAATGTTTTAGAATTAATAGGTAATACACCCCTTATTAAGCTCAACAGAGTCACCGAAGATTTAAAGGGAAATTTCTATGCAAAGGTGGAAGCTTTTAATCCGGGACACTCCTCGAAAGACAGGATAGCACTATATATTATTGAGGAAGCGGAGAAAAGAGGAATATTATCTCCAGGAGATACTATTGTCGAAACTACTTCAGGGAATACCGGTTTTAGTTTGGCAATGGTTAGTATTATTAAAGGCTACAACTGTATACTTGCTGTAAGTTCCAAATCGTCGAAAGATAAAATTGATATGCTTCGCAGCTTAGGAGCAAAAGTTTATGTTTGTCCAGCGCATGTCTCTGCAGATGACGAACGTTCTTATTATAATGTAGCCAAAAGATTGCACGAAGAAACTAAAGGATCGGTTTATATTAATCAATATTTCAATCAGTTGAATATTGATGCACATTACAAATCAACTGGGCCAGAAATTTGGAAACAAACGAATGGTCAAATTACACATCTTGTAGCCTGTAGTGGAACTGGAGGAACGATCTCAGGAACAGCGAAATACTTAAAAGAACAAAATCCAAACATTAAAATTCTTGGAGTTGATGCTTTTGGTTCGGTGCTAAAAAAATACCACGAAACAAGAGAGTTTGATAAAGATGAAATTTATCCATACAGAATAGAAGGTCTAGGAAAAAATCTTATTCCATCAGCGACAGATTTTGATATGATTGACAAATTCATGAAAGTAACTGACGAAGAAAGTGCTCACTCTGCCAGAGAAATAGCCAGAAAAGA
>JBLIKQ010000103.1:0-8878 GCA_047635475.1 Porticoccaceae bacterium | reverse complement strand
AGGAAGAGTGTTGATTGGTCAAAAAAACCGCATCTGTGATGCGGCTTCTTCTATATTCGAATTCCTGGAGGAAGTAATTCTTTATAAACTGGATTTTTTTTAAAAAACAGAACTATTTTGGGTAGTATCGGAACTACTTTTAATTTTCCTTCAATGGCAATTGCCATAATTTCACATAATAGACGAGAAATAAACTCTTCATCGTCAAATTGATCAGGAGTATTAATCCTTGTTAAAAATATCTTTTTTTCCTGAAAAGAGTATTCAACCGAAACTAATCCTCCTTTTACAGAAGTTTCAAATTGCCTCGCGAAAGTATTGTCTGTGATTTCCATGATAATAGATTGTTCCATATAGGTTATTTAAAACAGCTGTAATCTGGGTGGTTGTTATATGTACATTTAATTATTGCGAGCTACTAATATCTAGACCAATATTAATTAGTCATGTTGCATCTTTTTCTTTTCAATCTATAATTATTCATTTTTACTTTAGCTTTGATAAGAAATAAATAGCAGCCGTTTCTGGAGAGCTGTATTACTTTAGAAGCTTTCTAAAAAAAATGTTGTGTTCATTGATGAATTTTTAATGCATTTTTATTGCTATATTTTTTCAACTAAACAGCCCTACAAAAGTACTAATTTGATTTTAAATATCAAATAAATTTTGCTTGTGTCTTGATGTAACATATTATTTATCAGCAAATATCTGTCGACTGTTATAAAAAATAAGGGCTTGGTTTGCCGTGAAATAGTCTTGCTAAGTCCTATGACTACTTCAATGACAGTACTCAGTTATAACGTATAAAAAATAAAACTGCTGGCAGTTGCCGAAATGAAATAATTTCCAATAAAAAAATAAAATAGCCAATAAGATAGTCAAAAGTATTTTTACTTCAACATTGTGGTCTGGAAATAGTACTAATCATAATTTATTGATAATATAAATTAGTAAAGGAAGTTGGTTCCAATAAAAAAATTAATTTTATACGAAATTCAACGCAAGTAGGCGGGAAGCTGTTGTTAAATAGTTAGTATAATTATGAGTAAAATAGCAGTTTATTTTATGCCGGGCTTAGCAGCCAGTGCTACAATATTCGAGAGAATTGTATTGCCAGAGGATGTTTTTGAAATACACCTCTTGGAATGGGAAATTCCAGTGGCAAACGAATCTTTGTCTCAATATGCTCAGCGCATCTCAAAAAAAATCACACATGAAAACCCTGTTTTGATAGGGGTTTCGTTTGGCGGTATACTGGTGCAGGAAATGGCAAAATATATTGACGCTAGAAAAGTAATTATTATTTCAAGCGTAAAAAGTAGTTTGGAATTTCCTAGGAGACTAAAAATTGCTAAAGTGACTAAAGCATATAAGCTGATTCCGATGAGCTTGATTTTGAATTTGGAGAATTTGGCTAAATTTTCTTTCGGGGAAAAAATGAATCACCGATTGAAATTGTACGAGAAATTTTTATCGGTCCGAGATATTAGCTATTTGCAATGGGCAGTTGAAAAAGTGGTTCTTTGGGATCGAACTGTTGCTGATGGGCGCGTCATTCATATTCACGGGGACTTAGACGATGTTTTTCCGATTAGGTGTGTAAACGGTTGTATTGTTGTAAAAGGCGGTACCCATATCATGATTTTGAGTAAGTATAGCTGGTTAAACACCAATTTACCTGCCATTATTCTTGACTCTAAAGAAACTGCGTTCTGATTGCTGCGGCTTATTGTTAGTAGCTAAAAAATGAAAATAATATAGAATAATAAGTTTAATTTTTGCACTGCAATGAATTATGAAAAATCCCGATAAGTTTGAGTTTTCGTAGAGGGAGGAAGAGTAATACAACAGTTTACCAACTAAAAAAATTGAATTGGACAGTTCTGTTTCTGATTGGTCTGATTTCGCAAAAGCAAAAGGGATTAACTATAAGGTCTTAAAAACTCACAAACCTTGGCTCAGGGATAAAAAGTTGTATAACAGCAGCGGTAAAAAGTATGCAATAGAGATTCATTTGAGTGGGTATTAATTAAAAAAGTATGAAAATGTCTATTCAAACAATAGTTTTGTTGATGTCTATAGGTCTAATTGCAGGGGTTCTGAGCGGATTAATAGGAATTGGAGGGGGAATAATAATGGTTCCGCTTTTGCTGCTTATGGGATTTACACAGCCGCAAGCTCAAGGAACAAGTTTAGCGGCTTTGTTGCCGCCCGTTACCTTGCTGGCAGTTATCAATTACCATAAAGCGGGATTCGTCGATTGGCGCTATGCTATCATAATTTCTTTAGTTTTTATTGTCGGCGGTTTTTTCGGTAGTAAAATTGCAATTCACATGGACCAGAAAACATTAAAGAATATTTTTGCTGGAGTTCTCGCAATTATAGCAGCTTATTTGTTTTTGGAGAAATAACCTTTAAACAAAAAAAATCCGCAATTTGCGGATTTTTTTTGTTTGACTATCAAATTATATTTTTTTCATCTGACCTTTCATCATCGTGATTTGTTCTTTCAACATGCCTTGCTTGTCTAGTCTTTTTGCTTCATTCAATAAGTTAGTAGCTTCGAGTTTTCTTCTGCGTGACATCGCTACTCCGGCAAGATTCAGTTTTGCTACAGCTAAGTCCATATCCATAGACAACCCCAATTCGATGGCTTTCTTGAAATATTTTTCGGCTTGATTGATGTTGGTTTGCGAAAGCATTATTCCGTGTAGGTAATTGAAGTATCCCTGTTGTTTTCGTACTAACGCAGATTCAGGTTTTTTAATCCATGTTAACCATTTTTTTGCACCTTCAAAATCTTGTTTTCTTAGTTTTAAGAAGGCAAGTAGGATAAATTCATTTTTAAAATATAGGAAGATAGGAATTGAGGTCAATAATAAAAGGAAGATCCCATTACCAATATTGTTTTCCGTAAATTGCCAAATGCCAGTAAGTACTAAAAGTCCGGCGATAATAAGTTTGATATTCTTGTGAAACATAATGTGTATAAGTTTAAGATTGCAAAGATAGTAAAAGGAATTAAAAATATTTTTATAAAACTGCTTGTCATAAAAAAAACTCTTTGTATATTTGCACTCGGTTTTAGAATAACAGTTATTCAAAAATAGAAAGACATATAAATAAGATTTAAAGATAGAAAGCAATGAGCAAAAGGACGTTTCAACCATCGAAAAGAAAAAGAAGAAATAAGCACGGATTCATGGACAGAATGGAGACTCCGAATGGAAGAAAGGTTCTTGCTAGAAGAAGAGCTAAAGGAAGACATAAATTGACTGTTTCTTGCGAGCCAAGACACAAAAAATAATGTTTGAATAAACATAGATAAGGCGTTACTTTTTTTAGTATCGCCTTTTTTTATATCTAATCTTTAAAAAACAATTAATGATTAGAACTAAAGGTTTAAAGTTCAGTAACTTTGACTACGTTAAAAAATAACTACACAATACAATAACTACGATAAAATGCCAAAAGATACCTCCATTAAATCAGTATTAATAATAGGTTCAGGTCCTATTGTTATTGGTCAAGCATGTGAATTTGATTATGCTGGGTCACAATCTGCACGTTCCATTCGTGAAGAAGGAATTGAAGTTATTTTGATAAATTCTAATCCCGCTACAATTATGACCGACCCTTCTATGGCCGATCATATTTACTTGAAACCATTGACAACCAAATCTATTATTGAAATCCTAAAAGCACATCCTCAAATCGATGCGGTGTTGCCAACTATGGGTGGACAAACAGCTTTGAACTTGTGTTTGGAAGCGGATGAAAAAGGAATTTGGCAAGACTTTGGAGTAAAAATGATTGGTGTAGATGTTAATGCTATCAATATTACCGAAAACAGAGAGCAGTTCAAGCAATTGCTTAAAAAAATTGGAGTGCCGTCTGCCCCCGCAGAAATATGTACTTCTTACCTTAGAGGAAAAGAAATTGCACAGGAATTTGGTTTCCCACTAGTAATACGTCCTTCATTTACCTTAGGTGGAACTGGAGCTGCAATTGTATATAAAAAAGAAGACTTTGACACACTTTTAACCAGAGGTTTAGAAGCGTCACCTATTCATGAAGTTTTGATTGACAAAGCTTTGATGGGTTGGAAAGAATACGAGTTGGAACTTTTGAGAGACAAAAACGACAATGTTGTTATCATTTGTTCTATCGAAAACATGGATCCAATGGGGATTCATACAGGCGATTCCATTACAGTGGCGCCAGCGATGACTTTGTCAGATAGTACGTTCCAAAGAATGCGTGATTATGCAATCTTGATGATGCGCAGCATTGGAAACTTCGCAGGAGGTTGTAACGTGCAATTTGCCGTTTCACCTGACGAAAAAGAAGATATCGTAGCGATTGAAATCAATCCTCGTGTATCCCGTTCTTCTGCACTAGCATCTAAAGCGACCGGTTATCCAATCGCGAAGATCGCTACAAAACTAGCTTTAGGATACAATTTAGATGAATTGCAAAACCAAATCACCAAATCAACTTCGGCTTTGTTCGAACCAACTTTGGATTATGTGATTGTAAAAATCCCACGTTGGAACTTTGACAAATTTGAAGGTGCTGATAGAACTTTGGGACTTCAAATGAAATCAGTAGGAGAAGTTATGGGAATTGGACGTTCGTTCCAGGAGGCACTTCACAAAGCGACTCAATCATTAGAAATAAAAAGAAATGGTCTAGGTGCTGACGGAAAAGGATATACAAACTACGAACAAATTATAGAGAAACTGACTTTTGCGAGTTGGGATCGTGTTTTTGTGATTTATGATGCTATTGCGATGGGAATTCCGCTAAGCCGCATCCATGAAATCACTAAAATCGATATGTGGTTCTTGAAACAATATGAAGAACTTTATACTTTAGAGAAAGAAATTTCTACTTATAAGGTGGATGATTTACCAAAAGAACTTTTGCTTGAAGCGAAACAAAAAGGTTTTGCCGACAGACAAATTGCACACATGGTACGTTGTTTAGAAAGCGAAGTGCATACTTTGCGTACTGATATGAACATCAATCGTGTATTCAAATTAGTAGATACTTGTGCGGCGGAATTCAAAGCCAAAACACCTTACTATTATTCGACTTTTGAAGCCGAAATTGAGAAAGCAGACGGAACACGTTATGTTGACAATGAAAGTGTCGTTACCGATAAAAAGAAAATAATTGTACTAGGATCAGGTCCAAATAGAATTGGACAAGGAATAGAATTTGATTACTCTTGTGTTCACGGAGTACTTGCTGCGCAAGAGTGTGGTTATGAAACTATCATGATTAATTGTAATCCTGAAACGGTTTCAACTGATTTTGATACAGCTGATAAGTTATATTTTGAACCTGTTTTCTGGGAGCACATCTACGATATAATCAAACATGAAAAGCCAGAAGGTGTAATTGTACAACTAGGTGGTCAAACTGCCTTGAAATTGGCAGAGAAGCTTTCTAAATACGGTATAAAAATTATTGGAACTAGCTTTGATGCTTTGGATTTAGCCGAAGACAGAGGGCGTTTCTCTGAATTACTAAGCGAATTAAAAATTCCTTTCCCACAGTTTGGAATTGCCGAAACTGCTGATGAAGCTGCTGCTTTGGCTGATACTTTAGACTTTCCTTTATTGATTCGTCCTTCTTATGTATTAGGTGGTCAGGGAATGAAAATTGTAATTAACAAGCAAGAACTGGAAGAGCATGTTGTAAATTTATTGAAAACGATTCCGGGGAATAAATTACTTTTAGACCACTATCTTGATGGTGCGATAGAAGCAGAGGCTGATGCCATTTGCGACGGTGAAAATGTCTATATCATAGGTATTATGGAACACATTGAACCTTGTGGAGTGCACTCCGGAGATAGTAATGCATTATTGCCTCCTTTTAACTTAGGAGAACTAGTAATGCAACAAATAAAAGACCATACTAAGAAAATCGCACTGGGTTTAAGAACTGTTGGTTTAATTAATGTTCAGTTTGCGATTAAAGATGAGGTTGTTTATATTATTGAAGCGAACCCTAGAGCATCTAGAACGGTTCCTTTTATCGCGAAAGCATACGGAGAGCCATATGTAAACTACGCTACGAAAGTAATGTTAGGTCACAATAAAGTAACCGACTTTAAATTCAACCCACAATTAAAAGGATATGCGATAAAGCAACCGGTTTTCTCTTTTAGTAAGTTCCATAATGTAAACAAAGCATTAGGACCAGAAATGAAATCAACAGGAGAAAGCATCTTGTTTATAGACGACTTAAAAGACGATCAATTCTACGAATTGTATTCTAGAAGAAAAATGTATTTGAGTAAATAAAATTTGAATTTTATATTGAAAAAGCCCCGTTTGGGGCTTTTTTGTTTTTAGATGATACCAATATGTTGGTAGGTTTTCAGAAGTAAAGGTGTTCGTGGCTTTGTGCAGTGACAATTGCGGGAACGCTTGTTTTTGTTAAAGCAGAGATTTGTAGCAGTAAATCGACATATGAATTAAACAAAACTAGTAATTGTGCAAAACCGCTTTCAGCCGACGTGCTTCTTTTCAATATGTTTCAATTTGCACATCAGTTGGAATATTCAATCTCTCGTGAAGTTGATGAATCATTTCTAACGGAAGTTTCTTTTTTCGGTTAAAGATTTCATTTGCTCGACTTTTCAATCCAACAATGTTTGCCAAATCATTTTGATTATAACCCATTTGTGCCATTCTGCATTTGATTGCTTCGATTGTATCTGGTTGGCCAATTGGAAAAGATTCATTTTCATATTGATCAATAAGAATGCCCAATACTTCTGGTTCATGGCCCTCTGCAGGACCGAGTTTTGAATCAAAGATTGTTTTTAATCTTTCCAAAGCTTGGTTGTAATCTTTTTCTTTTTTTATCGGTTTAATTTCCATAGATTTTAGATTTCCATAGTGTTAATCTTATCATACTCTCCATGCGTTCCAATAAATCGAATCCAAATCATTTGATAATTATAGTTTATTTTCACAATTAATCTGTAATTATTTCTTTTGATATGCTGGATTCAAGTTACAAATGCAACTTTTGGTTAAACATATAATTTGGTATTTCAAAATTAAACCTTTCTAGTGGTCTATAATATTTAATTTTTCTTGTACTTCTATAATTCTCTTATTAGTCATATGATAAAAAGCTGTTGTTTTGGGTATATATTGTCTTATTAGCCCATTTAGATTTTCATTTGCAGCACGTTGACAAAGACTGCAACAATCAGCAAATAAAAATTAATTTCAAGTGTTGTAATGATCTACTGATGTTGTGCAAATTCTTTTCCATTATCTGAGGTAATTGTCTTGATAAAGGACTTCCAATTCTCCAGCAGTTCGATTGTTGCTTACGTTACCAATTCACTTTATTTACTTGCTATCTTTCTCATTATCAATATTCCAGTAGCGCTATCGTTGATTGTAACGATAGCTCCTATATATTTTTTTGCCAATTTGAGTGTCTATTTCTAAATCTCCAAACCGTTCTTTTAAATCTACTATTTTGGGTCGATCTTCTATTGATCCTCTGTTTGTGAGTAGACCGCGGGAATCTTTCTTGTTTCCTCTTTTTCTATACCATTTTCCAGTACTTCGCAAGCTTAAATATAGGAGGCCTTTGTCATTCTTGTCATCCCAGATGTACTGATAAATCCGTTCTATAAAACACAATCAATCCCTGTTTTCTTAAAGACACCAACAATCTGATCTGGACTGAAATCTTCAACTAAATATTTTCTAATAGTAGCTTTTATTTCAGCGGTAAGGCGAACCTTTTTAAGCTTCTTTAGTTGACGTTTATCATACTTTTTTTGAGTTACTTCAGAACTGTATTTACCACTGCGCAAATCACGATTACGAGTTAATTCTTGCATTATAAAAGATGCGTCTCTATTTATTAAAACTGCCATTTTACTTTTCTTGTAGTTTTGTTCTAATAATACACCGATTGTGTACTTTTATTCGCGGCTTAGGTGGCTTATTATTTACAACTTTGGTCAGGAGTAAATAAAGAACATTTATTCCATTCGAGAGAGAGGACTTTAACGTCCTTTCTCTCGAAAAAACATCTTTACTTTTTCCCAAAAGTTGGATTAACTACTTGAATCTAATCTTTAAAAAAGGGCATATTTTAAAAGTACATTTTGAGTATATTAATTCTGGACCAAATAAAAAGTTACCCGAGCTAAACTCCAGTTCGACTGCGGAAATAAAAACCTCTAGCATTTGTATATTGAAAACTAATTAAAGGTCATTTCGAACTATTCAAATAAGGAACGCGATTTGACCCGGACGAACTAATAAAATTTCTGTTTCAGGGTTTTAAGTGGAGTTTCTTGGAACTTAAAAGGAGCGGATACTGTTTAAAATGGATTCTTTTGTTCAATTTTTCATTTGCTAAAGGAGTGTTTTTAGTTAGGAGCTATTTCCTGCTATTCGCTACAATCTTATATGCCGAACCCGGTCATATAAGGATTTATGCTGCTATCAGGGCTAGGGATTTATTTTTAAAACGGAGATTTTGCCTTTTAATTCATAGAAAAGGCTCCTTGTTATATAGGAGCATCTATAAAAGGCCGGCAATATTGACAAAGCTTCCAGCCTTTTAAAGGTTGGAAGCTTTGTTGTTTAGTATAAAGCCGCTTTATATCCAAGAAAAACTATCGATTTTCTATCAGGCAGTCGCTGTTATCCTGGGTTAGCGTAATAAAACTTAGAAAACTTTAATTTTCAAGATACACAATTCCAGCTATTTAAACTCAAAGTTAAGAAAATGATAAAAAAAGGCGAATAAAAAGCTTGTATTACGCAATAAAGGTGGTAATTTTGCACCCGCAATAACAAGCAAGTTCCTATAGATATTGAGT
>JBLIKQ010000102.1:0-8911 GCA_047635475.1 Porticoccaceae bacterium | reverse complement strand
TCAGAATGAAATACATAGCCTCTTTTTATCAATTCCACCTTTAAAGGAGCATAATTCTCAATGATACCGTTATGGATTATCACCAAATCTCCTGAATTAGAAAGATGAGGATGAGAATTCACATCATTAGGAACACCATGTGTCGCCCAACGCGTATGACCAATCCCGATTGTTCCATTCGTCGAGATTTCTTTAGAAGCCCTCTCTTCAAGGTCTACAACTTTGCCTTTTGTCTTACTTAATTTTATAGCCTCGCCATCATAGATCATCACTCCAGCACTATCATACCCTCTATACTCAAGTCTTTTTAATCCTTTTATAACAATAGGGTAAGCTTCTCGATAACCTATATATCCAACGATTCCACACATAACTTTATATTAATTAGGTTTAGTATAATAAATTTCCAATTTCAACCTTTTATTTTCTGGAACAGTCGATTTGCTTCCGTATAGTATTGTTCCTAAAGAGCTCATCACTGAAGCTCTTGGAGCTTGAGATATTGAAGAATTTGCTTTTCTTAGTTTAGACGACGCTATAGTATTTATATCTTCGGTGACAACAACGCCTAACTTCACATTAGTTGAGTCACTATTTTTTATAAGGTTCCTAATTTGATTTGTAATTCTGATTTTATAAAAACCGTTTGCGGCATCTTCTTTGTTTAAAAGACCTCCTAATACTATTTTCCCGTTTTTAGAATTTGTTCCTGCAGTCCCATCAATTGCGTAATCGAATATTGGTCTATTATTATTTAAATCATACACGTAAATTCGGTTTGGCTCAGTGGCACTTCCCATCGCACTCGCATCAACATGAAAAACAAGATTGGCCTCGTTAATTAACCAACCACTATTTCTGATAGTTTCTAACTCATCAGCAACGCCATTATTATCTGCATCTGGTCCAAACAGCTCTAAGATTGCCATAGAACCTTCGCCTCCTTTTAAATACAAATTTTCGTCTCCAAGTGTTTTGTCAATATTTACTGAACTGATAGCGTTAGCATATGGAGTTTCTATGTTGCTTTGTACCGGTAAACTAACCGTGTTTCCAGTCAGATTAAGCACGATAGTGTTTTCAATTCTTGTCGTATCCGTATCTGAAGTATCTTCCTTAAATTTTATGGTGATTTTTCCTTTCTTGAAATCTAGTTGCGCAAATGAACCTATACTTCCATCCACTTTTTCTACCTTGAAATACAAGCCTCTAAAATATTCTTTAAAAACCTCATTTGAAGATAGTTTAGCTGCTGCAGCGCCATCAATTATTTTTGTTTTGAAAAAAGTTGAATTAAGAGACAATCGCATTCCAGGAGCTGTTCTCGTCACAACATCCTTGCCATCAGTAGTTGTAGGTACTCTGTATTCAGCAGCACTAAAGAAAAACGAATCATTTTGCGAAGTGTCACTATCGTTATTTAAGCGATTACCCACTTTAGCATTATCAAAATCTGCGTTCTGATCTGTATAATATTTTTGTGCTTCCTGAAAATTTGCATCAGGGTCTAGATCCCTCATGAAATAACCCGACTCATAGACGCTTAATTTAATTTTAGCATTAGTACCCCCATAGATAGAATCTAATTCATAGGTCTGATCTCCATTAGTAGCAGTAGAAATTAAAGTACTAAAATAGGGTATTGTTAAAATTACACTTTCGATTTCAGGATTATTCCCTATTTTAGGCTCTGGTGAACTCAATAACAACTGAGTTGCAAAATTTGCTGTTGTTGTACCAAAGGCTGGATTAACAAGTATTCCTAAGGGGTTTATGGGTAGATTGTTAGATTGTATTGGACCTATTTTTTGATTATAAGCCACCACAGTAGAAAGGGTATCTCTAACAAAAGCAAAGTGATTTTCACCAATCAAACCATCTCCAATCGAGTTATAATCTTTGTCACAGGAATATAAAAAAACAACACAAGCAGCTATTAGAATTTTCTTAAAAAAAGAATTATTGTACATATTAGATGATAAAGTTTAAATTACAGAACCTCGTTATTGTAAAAATTGCCATATGCTTCCGCGAATGCATCTTTGGGCACGAAAGGTAAAAAAGGTTTTCCTGAAGACTCTATAAATTTTGTTAAACTTGGTGACAAGCTGTCTGTAGCGATAATAACTGAATCTGAATGTTGAATCGAGGTTTTTATAATGCTTTCATAATCAGGTGTTTTTAAATCAGATATGGCCTCTACAGGGATTCCATCAAGTATTATTTTATTAATCATTTCGGGATCTAAAGTACCTTCAAACGACTGACTGTAAACAGAAGTAACAATCTTAGTATCTGAGAACAAAGCTTCATTTTTATAATAATGTTTCATGTAAATAGGCAGCATCGCGGCCATCCAACCATGAACATGTATGATATCAGGAACCCAGTTCAACTTCTTAACAGTTTCAACAACTCCTTTTGCAAAGAAAATGGCACGCTCATCATTATCAGGATACATCACCCCCTCTTCATCCGCGAACGTTGCTTTCCTTTTGAAGTATTCATCATTATCAATAAAGTATACTTGTATCCTCTCTTTAGGTATAGAAGCCACTTTAATTATCAATGGCATATCTAGGTCATTTACTACTAAATTCATTCCTGAAAGTCTAATTACTTCATGTAATTGATGTCTTCTCTCATTTATATTCCCATATCTAGGCATAAAAATTCTAATCTGTCCACCTTGATCATTAACCATCTTCGGCACATCGTAAGACATTAAAGAAACCTCATTTTCAGCTAAATAAGGCACCACTTCAGATGATACGTATAATATCCTCTTATCTTTCATATTGTAATTTGATTAATTTATTCGTAATAAAAAGCACGCAAAATTACAAAAATTTATGCAGTTATTAACTAATATATTATGTTTGCAGTTAATTTTAATAAAACAACCATGGATATTTTCAATGGAAAAGAAGCTTTAATGGACCATTTGAAATCTATTAAGACTTTTAATTCCACTATTGGTTTTGTTCCCACCATGGGCGCATTACATCAAGGGCACTTGTCATTGATGCAAAAATCATTGGCCGAGAATGATTATACCGTGGTTAGTATTTTTGTAAATCCTACTCAATTTAATAACCCTGAAGACTTATCAAAGTATCCAAGGACATTAGAAGCCGATATCGACAAAATATCAGGTTTAAGTACTTCAATAATTTTGTACGCCCCGTCAAATGCTGATGTATATGGCGGAAAAATCTTGTCTCAGGAGTTTGATTTTGATGGATTAGAAAATCAAATGGAGGGAAAATTCAGACCTGGCCACTTTAATGGAGTTGGAACTATCGTAAAAAGGTTATTTGAAATTGTAACTCCAACAAACGCTTATTTTGGAGAGAAAGATTTCCAACAATTGCAAATCGTAAAAAAAATGGTCGAAAAAAACAGCTTAGCAGTTAACGTAAAGGGCTGTGCCATTTTTAGAGAATCAAACGGTCTTGCTATGAGTTCAAGAAATGAACGACTTTCAGAACAACAAAGAATCGAAGCCGCTCTACTATACAAAACCTTAAATGGGGCAAAAGAAAAATTCAAAATAAATAGCGCACAATCAGTAACTGAATGGGTCGCAAAATGCTTCGAAAAAAATGCTTCTTTTGAATTAGAATACTTTCAAATCGCTGACGAAACATCATTATTACCTTGTTTAATAAAAGATAAAAATAAAAAGTATCGGGCTTTTATGGCCGTTCTTGTCGATAATGTCCGATTGATTGACACCATTTCATTAAATTAATTTACTTTTGCATCATGGAAATTCAAGTATTAAAATCAAAGATCCATCGGGTAAGAGTTACTGGAGCTGATCTAAATTATATTGGTAGTATTACCATCGACGAAACGCTGTTAGAGGCTTCAAATATCATTGAAGGAGAAAAAGTTTCAATAGTGAATATCAATAATGGCGAACGCTTTGAAACCTACGCCATAAAAGGCGAGAAAAACTCCGGCGAAATCACCCTTAATGGTCCTGCAGCAAGGAGAGTACAAAAAGATGATATTATTATCATCATTTCTTATGCTACTTTGGAATTTGAAGAGGCAAAAACCTTCAAGCCTTGGATTATTTTTCCAAATGAAAAAGACAATTCTTTAACATAATTAAAATTAGTTCGAAAATAAATGTAAATTTAACATTACAACAAAAAAGACAATAGCAATCATACCTATTGTCTTTTTTCTATTCTAATTAAAACAATTACACTAACTATGGCCAAAGTAAAAACCTCCTTTTTTTGTCAGAACTGCGGCGCACAATATGCAAAATGGCAGGGACAATGTAATTCCTGTAAAGAATGGAATACTATTGCCGAGGAAATTATCCAAAAAGAAGAAAAGACAGCCTGGAAAAGCGAATCGTCTCCAAAAAGTAAAGCCCCAAAGCCTTTAAAGATTAACGAAATAGATTCTACTCAGGAAATCCGTATGGACACCACTGATGCGGAACTTAATCGCGTTCTGGGTGGCGGCATTGTCCCTGGATCTCTTATTCTTTTAGGAGGAGAACCGGGAATAGGAAAAAGCACCCTTTTACTTCAAATATCCTTAAAATTGCCATACAAGACTTTATATGTTTCGGGCGAAGAAAGCCAAAAACAAATAAAAATGAGGGCAGAAAGAATTACCTCTAGCAGCGACAACTGCTACATACTTACCGAAACAAAAACACAAAATATATTCAAACAAATTGAAGCGATTGAGCCCGAAATTGTCATCATCGATTCAATTCAAACCCTTCATACCGATTATATTGAATCAACCGCCGGCAGTATTTCCCAAATTCGGGAAACTACGGCAGAACTGATTAAATTTGCCAAAGAAACGAACATCCCGGTGATTCTTATTGGTCATATTACTAAAGACGGAAACATAGCTGGCCCTAAGATTTTGGAACACATGGTCGACACCGTTTTACAATTTGAAGGTGATAGAAACCACGTTTACCGCATTTTACGTTCTCTAAAAAACCGCTTTGGTTCTACAGCTGAAATTGGTATTTACGAAATGTTAGGAAGTGGCTTGCGGGAAGTTTCAAACCCTTCTGAAATATTGATTTCGCATAAAGACGAAGAATTATCTGGAACCGCGATCGCATCTACCCTTGAAGGAATGCGCCCACTAATGATTGAAATTCAATCCTTAGTCAGTACAGCAGTATACGGAACACCACAACGTAGCACCACGGGTTATAATGCAAAGAGACTGAACATGATATTGGCCGTTCTGGAAAAAAGAGCCGGTTTTAGGCTCGGAGCCAAAGATGTTTTTCTAAACATCACCGGTGGTATAAGTGTTGATGATCCTGCTATTGATTTAGCGGTAGTTGCAGCCATTTTATCTTCTAATGAAGACATTCCTGTAGATAAAGGTTTTTGCTTTGCTGGAGAAGTTGGTTTGTCAGGAGAAATTCGTCCCGTAAACCGTGTGGATCAACGTATTCAGGAAGCCGAAAAATTAGGCTTCTCGACCATTTTTGTATCTAAATACAATAAAATCGCCTTGAAAAATACTGGCATAAAAATCCAATTAGTAGCAAAAATTGAAGATGTGGCTACAATGTTATTTGAATAAAGTCTATTTAAAATACGCCATAACGAACCGTCATACTCATAATATCTCTATTTAAAAAACATAATGTACTGATTACTAGCTATTGGTACGTTAATTGTAATTGTTTTGTTGTATTTTTTGTAACTTTGTTTAACGAATATAATCGTTTTATAATAAAGAACACAAAAACGAAACCCTCTGAGAAAACAATGGTTCTTATTTATCAGCAAATAGGTAAAATATTTTACAATATTGCCGCTGTGGATAAAACAATTCGTCCCGAAGAAATTAAAGAATTTAAAAAAAATGGTTGCCTCTTCAAAATACTTATGACACATTTGGATCTGATTCCGCATACTAAATAGAGATTGTATTTGACTGGTTAATGGAAAACGAATGGGATACAGCTCAAATGATATCTGATTTAAAGCTATTCAGGACCAAACATAGTAGCTTATTTACAGGCCAAGTAAATGACCTGATTATGAAAACTGCCAAAGCAATTACAAACTCATTTGCAGCCAAAAACAAATCGGAACATGTTTTACTAAACCAATTAAATTTTAGAAAACCAAAATTAGATTAAAACTACCAATATAATTATTTTGTAAAATGTAAAATTGTCCAATATAATTTAAAAATAATATAAGATGAAAAAGCAAACTGGCATTTGGATTGACTCAACAAAAGCAATCATCGTAAGTCTTGAAGGCAGTAAAGAAGCGGTAACAGAAGTCCTATCTGAACTTGAAAATCGTGTGTCTCATGATAAAAAAGGAGATAAAGGAAGTTTCTTTGCTGGACAGCATATTGACTCTCAAAAATCATTTGACGAACGAAAAAAGCACCAAATAAATAGCTATCTGAAAGATGTTATATCCAGTGTTAGTAATGCTGATGCACTTTATATTTTTGGCCCAGCAGAGACAAAAACCAAATTAGAAAAAAAAATAAACGCAGAGAAATCGACTATTTCCAGCAAACCTAAATCTATTGAAACGGCAGACAGCATGACTTCAAACCAGATTGTGGCAAAAGTTAAACAATTCTATAGTCAAAAATAAAAGCTCTCTATTAGGGAGACTGAACTCTTATTTTAGCGAATGCAGCAAAAACTACAGCAAAAAATGTTGTAGTTTTTTTATGCCCTCTATAAATAATATATTCAAATAAGCAGTGTATCAAAACTTTTAATAGTTTGCGTTCCTAAAAGGTCTTTATTTGTAAAGTCAGTAAAAGCATTATAAATAAATCCTTTACTACAATTGAATACTTTAATGATTTGTTTATCTGTTTTTAGATATCTACAACTAACCGAAACTGAAATTCATGAGAACCAGAAAACAAAAAATAATTATTTTGCTGACAGTACTTACGGCAATCTTTCTGGTTTTATCTGTAGCTTTCTTTGTTTTTAGAGATTCCCTCCTGCGACAAGCCATCACAAAAGTTTCAACTAAGATGGAGCAAGAATACAGCAGCCGTCTCTCTGTGAGAGAAGCTTCATTTGATGGTTTATCGGGGATAATACTAACCGAAATAACATTAGTTCCTAAAGATGCCGACACGCTTTTTAGCATTACAAAGATGAAAACCAGCGTAAGCATCTGGCATTTATTTCTTGGCGAAGTACAACTGGGAACTTTAGAAATTCAAAACGGTCTGGTGCAACTAATGCAAAAAGGAAAAGTAAAAAACTTTGCTTGCTTTCTAAAAAAAGAAAAAAAAGAGCCTGCAAATCAGAATAAACGAGATTATGCTGCTTTTGCATATAGAATCATTTCCAAAGTACTTAATCTAGTTCCCACGGACATGCGCATAGAAAACTTGATATTCAAACTAGATGATAATGGTAAAAAAGCAACGATCGACATAAAGAAACTGACTCTTTTTGACAAGGAAATGGAGACAACCATTAATGTACGAACCAATACTTTTTCACAGCGTTGGAGAATAAAAGGTTTTGCAGATCCACGAAACAAACAAGCAGATATCCGCTTTTTTAACATGGATAAAGGCGCCATCAAAGTGCCTTATTTTGACGAACGCTATAATTTAAAATCGAGCTTTGATTCCATTCGATTAAAAGTTTCGAATATTGACAAAAGTGGTGACGAATTGCACATTGATGGCTTCACTTCTATCGCCAACTTAAAAATCAACCATCCAAAAATTGCTAGCAAGGATGTCCTAATCAAGAATGCGCGATTTGATTATAAGTTGCTTTTGGGTACTGATTTCATTTTAATAGATAGCAGCTCTACCCTAAACTTAAACAAAATCAAATTTAAGACCTATGCAAAATACGACACAAAATCAGACACTATTTACAGCCTCAAAATACTGATTTCAAAAATGAAAGCACAAGATTTTATCTCGTCACTTCCTGATGGCCTATTTACCAATTTTCAAGGAATGAAAGCTGAAGGAACCTATGAGTACAAACTAGACTTTAAATTCAATAGAAACAAACCTGAACAATTAGTTTTCGACAGTAATCTGCAAAAGGAAAATTTAAGAATAACAAAATATGGCGAAGCCAACCTTAACAAACTGAATGCCGAATTTATTTATAGGGCCATCATCAACGATGTACTGCAACGTCCGGTTTTCATTGGAAATACTAACCCAGATTACACAGCTTTAGACCAAATATCGCCTTATTTAAGAAAATGCGTTCTCACCACAGAAGATCCCTCTTTCTTTTCACATCATGGCTTTATCAATGAAGCCTTCAAACAATCGATTGTGAAAAATATAAAAACAAAAAAATTCTCACGCGGGGCCAGTACAATAAGCATGCAATTAGTGAAAAATGCATTTCTTACCAGAGAAAAAACAGTGTCACGGAAACTCGAAGAGATCCTATTGGTTTACATTTTAGAAAATAACAGAATCGTAAGCAAGGAACGCATGCTTGAGGTCTATTTTAATATTATCGAATGGGGACCTAATATATATGGAATAGGCGAAGCTAGTCATTTTTACTTCCAGAAAAGCCCATCACAATTAACGCTGAACGAATGCTTGTATCTTGCCCAAATTATCCCCAGTCCAAGGAAATTCATGTATCAATTTAATGATCAAGGAAAACTAAAAGATTTTGCCACAACACAGCAAAGGTTTCTAGCTAACATTATGACCCGAAGAGGACTTCTTACTATTGATGATACCATTTATAAATCATTACCACTGCTAATTACAGGACCCGCCAAATCGTATCTTAAATTAAAAGTACAAGATTCTTCTGCTGCAGATAGCTTAACGATCCCACCCGAATTTGAGTTTTAATGTCTAATCATGGGAAAGCCACAAAACCAGCACTGTTTTTAAACTATAGATA
>JBLIKQ010000101.1:0-9096 GCA_047635475.1 Porticoccaceae bacterium | reverse complement strand
TAATTTTCAAATGCATGTTGGGTCACTTTTACATTTCTAAAAGATTCCGCTATTTGAACTGTTTTGTCAGTACTAAAAGAGTCGATAACCAAAATTTCATCTGCGAAATTTAAATCTTCCAACACATGTTTTATGTTATGCTCCTCATTGTAAGTAATGATTAATGCACTCAAATAGGTATCTTTGTCTGGAATGTTTTTTGCAATCTTATTTTCAGTTAAAAATGACAGTAGTTTATCTTCAAATAAATTAGGTTCAAATTCGGTATATAATTGTAGTGCATTATTTTTTAGTTCAGGCACTGTTTTATTATACAATAACTGGGGTTTAAAATCATTTAGATGTACCGATTGATTATCTACTCCATCTTCAAAAGTGGCCCATATTTTCTTTTCAATCCAAGGTGAAAAGATAGTAAAAGAGGTTTTTTTTAAGGCTTTTGCTATGTTTATGGCACCGCCATCATTGCCAACTATCGAATCACACTGATTCATAATGGCAATAAAACCCCGTAAATCAGTACCTAATAAATCAAAATATATTTTTTTTTGCGTCGAAGGTTTGCAATAATTAAAAATGCTTCTTGCTTCTTCTATTTGCTTTGGAAAATAATTAAAAAGAATATTCGCATCCTTATTATCTGCAATAGTGTCCACTACTTTTGCCATATATTCCAAGGGGTACGTCTTCAGGTTTTCGCTGCCCAAGAGGCTAATCATTACTGTTGTTCTGTCTTTTTTTAACTTATACTTTTCAAAAAGCTCAAGGGCATATAGGTTCTCTGTGTTGGTAACAAATAGTTTGGGTAACGGATCAATTTTAATATCTAAATCAAGTGGTTCGAGTAATGAAATTCTTCTCTCTATAGCGAGTCCTAGATTTGTTTTTGGAAAAAAATCAAATGGAATTGTGTCAGTATATAAAAAAGTTCGTCCCTTTTTTTTGTAGGATATTTTTCTTTTGGCATCGCTGAGTAACACAATGAGCCAGCTCTCTAGTTTAGAATAGGCATCGATTAAAATATCGTACTTTGCAGATCTTATGTCTAGCGCTAAATTCAATAACGCTTTTTTACTTTCTCGGTGTTTTTCTTTAAATAATATAATATTGTCGATATTGGGATTGCCTTCTAACACAGGAGTTGTTGATTCGTAGACCAAATAGTCGATTTGGGCAAGGGGGTAGGCGCTCCTAAGGTTATTGCATATAATACTGCTAACCAAGACATCACCAATCATTTTTTGTTGTATAACTAGTATTTTCATAACATAAAAAAAAACCTCCTTGTTTAAGGGAGGAATATACAATAATATTTGACAGTACAATAAAATTAAACCGCTACGTCATATTCACGTAAGGCATTATTGAGAGATGTTTTTAAATCCGTTGAAGGTTTACGTTTACCGATAATTAAAGCACAGGGCACTTGAAAATCTCCTGCTGAAAATGATTTAGTATAACTTCCCGGAATTACCACAGAACGCGCAGGAACAAAACCTTTCATTTCCATCGGACTTTCTCCAGTGACATCAATGATTTTTGTGGATGCGGTGAGACAGACATTGGCACCAAGAACTGCTTCTCTCCCAACATGTACTCCCTCAACTACTATACAACGGGAACCAATAAAAGCGCCATCTTCAATAATTACTGGAGCAGCTTGCAAGGGTTCGAGAACACCGCCAATACCTACACCACCACTTAAATGTACGTTTTTACCAATTTGAGCACAACTTCCCACTGTTGCCCAAGTATCTACCATAGTTCCTTCATCTACATAAGCGCCTATGTTTACGTAACTAGGCATCATGATTACACCACTTGAAATATAAGCGCCGTAACGGGCAATTGCACCAGGAACTACACGAACTCCTTTTTTTGCATAATCTCTTTTCAACAACATTTTATCGTGGTATTCGAAAATACCAGCTTCTACTGTTTCCATTTTTTGAATAGGGAAGTACATTACTACCGCTTTCTTTACCCATTCGTTTACTTGCCATCCTTCACCAACAGGTTCAGCAACACGTAATTGTCCGATGTCGAGTAACTCGACAACTTCCCTGATAGCGTTAGTTGTTTTTTCTTCTTGTAAAAGAGCTCTATTTTCCCAAGCCTCTTCTATTATAGTTTGTAATGGATTCATATTTGATAATTTTTACACAAATATAATTGGATTTTTTTGAAAAGGGAGATGTTTTAGCAATACTAACATATTTGTTTTTTTTGTTCTAAAAACAACATCAGATTTTTGTCTGAAATTTATTCTGAAAGTTAGCTCAGACTTAAGCTTTGATAAAAGAAAAGTAATTATATAAATAATCAATGTACTAATTCCGCTAATCTTAAATTTCAGTAGCCAAGTTAATTCTTTATGTATCTTTGCAAAACAAATAAAAAAATATGCCTCGAATTCTCTCCATAGATTACGGACAAAAACGAACCGGTATTGCCGTCACAGATGAAATGAAAATCATAGCTTCAGGCTTAACAACTGTTCCCAGTGCAACTGCCATCGCTTTCCTAAAAGATTATTTTTCGAAAGAGAAGGTCGAAGCTGTAATTATTGGGGAGCCCATACAAATGAATGGGCAGCCCTCAGAAAGCGCATCGATTGTTAAAGGGTTTGTAACCCATTTTACCAATCACTTTCCGGATATGAAAGTAATTAGGATGGACGAGCGTTTTACTTCCAAAATGGCCTTTCAGTCTATGATTGATAGCGGACTTAAAAAGAAACAACGTCAAAATAAAGCACTTATTGATGAAATTTCGGCAACAATAATGCTTCAGGATTATTTGAATCGAAAAACATTTTAGGCTATCTTTTTTAAGCTTCCATTAAGATAAAACGTTTTCGTAAAATCTTACTTTTCAGGGCCTTTTCATAGCTCTTTTTTTGATTTTATAAAGTATCTTTGCATTTTAAAATTTTTACTATGCCTGATACAACCATTCGTTCAAATGCTGAAGTAGTTCTTATAGGAGCCGGAATTATGAGCGCCACTCTGGGCTTAATTCTAAAGGAACTACAACCCGATTTAAAAATTGAAATATTCGAAAGATTAGACATTGCAGCTGCAGAGAGTTCTGATGCTTGGAATAATGCAGGAACCGGTCATTCTGCTTTTTGTGAGCTTAATTATACCCCTGAAAGTGCTGATGGTACTATCGATCCTGAAAAAGCGATTAGTATCGCCGAATCATTTGAAATATCGCGTCAGTTTTGGGCTTATTTAGTTGAACAAAACAAGGTTTCATCACCTGAAAATTTTATAAAAAGCATTCCCCATATGAGTTTTGTCTGGGGAGATAAAAATGTTGCATACCTTAAGAAACGATTTGATGCATTGAAACCAAATCAGCTTTTTAAAGATATGGTTTTTAGCACTGATTTTTCTCAACTTAAGGAATGGATGCCGTTAGTTATGGAAGGTAGAAATGAATCAGAAAAGATGGCGGCAACATCTATGGAAATAGGAACGGATGTTAATTTTGGCGAACTAACGAGAAATATGTTTAATTACTTAACTCAATTAGATGGCGTAACGATGCATTTCCATCACGAGGTTCAAAAATTAAAACAACGGGAAGATAAGACATGGAGAATAAAAGTTACTAATTTGGCTTCAGGCCAAAAAAGAAAAGTATATACTAAATTCTTGTTTATAGGAGCAGGTGGAGGTTCGTTGCCTTTACTGGAAAAAGCAGATGTTCCTGAAGGAAAAGGATTTGGAGGTTTTCCGGTTAGCGGACAATGGCTGAAATGCACAAATCCTGAAGTAATTGCAAAACATCGGGCAAAAGTATACGGTAAAGCAAGTGTCGGTGCGCCACCAATGTCAGTACCACATATAGATTCAAGAATGATAAATGGGGAGAAAGCACTGCTATTCGGTCCTTTTGCTGGATTTTCAACCCGGTTTTTAAAAAATGGCTCTTATTCAGATTTACCTTTATCAATAAAAACAGATAATATATTTCCCATGATTTCAGCTGGGGTTAAAAACATACCACTTACAAAGTATTTAATTGACCAAGTCAGACAGTCGCCGCAAGATAGGATAAATGCGCTTAGGGAATACGTTCCTGAAGCTCAGTCTAAAGACTGGGTAATAGAAAGAGCGGGACAAAGGGTGCAAGTTATTAAGAAAGACAAAAAAGAAGGCGGAATATTAGAATTTGGTACTGAAGTAATTACTACTGCTGATGGTTCGTTGTCCGTTTTACTTGGAGCGTCGCCAGGAGCATCGACTGCAGTCTCTATTATGATTGACGTAGTAGGTAGATGTTTTAAAGAAAAATTAGCTACGCCAGAATGGCAAGCTAAAATTAAAGAAATGATACCTTCTTATGGTCAGCAGCTAAATGATAACCCCATTCTTTCTGACGAAATAAGAAAAAATACAGCAGCAGTTTTAAAATTAAAAAATTAAATATTTTTGAGATAAGTCCCGGTAAAAGATCGGGATTTTTTTTAGGTTTTAATCAGTGTTTTTGTTGTTTTTACTATGTTCTCAGACAAATTTGTAAGCCAGATTAGTTGTTCTATAACCAATTGCGCTTCTTGCATTTTCAACTGGAAAGCCTCTTCATCTGTATTATCTCCTTGTTTCAACTCTTTAGAGCGAAGGTTTTTCAATTCAGAAAAACGCTTGCTTAGTTCTTCGGCTGTACTTTCGTTTGACTCGGTTTCATCCTCCTTTAAAAGCAGTATTGCATTCTCTAAATTTTGAATGACGTTGTTAACAACGACGTTAAACGCATTAGAGGCTTCAGAAGTTTTGTTAGCTTGGATATAAGTTCCCAGGGACGCAGCCGATGAAAGCAGTGTATGGTTAAGAACTGTTAATTTATATACCTGAGGCAGCTTATCTTGTTTCGATTTAGGTTCCTGTATCATTCTTTGAAAAGAGGCCATCAGATTACTAATTTCTACAAAAGCCTGCTTTCTGGCTAAACGATAAGCTGTGGAAATAGCTCCTTTTTTATTGTAAAGAAGGGATATCTGTTTCAGGTAGTTTCGATTAGCTTCAATCGATTTTTCTAGATAAACAGGAATGTTTAAGAACTCCCAAGAAGGCCAGATGAAATAATTTGCCAAAAATGACAAGCTGGCACCAACGATTGTATCGACGACCCGGTATTGAATTAGGTCGTCTACGTTAGGAGTCAATATTCCATAAATAAAAATGACATAAATAGTCACAAAAGTGGCTCCAACCTTATAATTGGACGGCGTAAATGAAAAACCCAAAAGCATGGCTATGATAGCCAAGCTACCAATTATGGTGGAATCGTGAATAACAGCAAGAATGCCAAAAGCAATAAATCCGCCCAAAATAGTCCCGAAAATTCTCTGATAGCTACGCTGTTTGGTCAGACCGTAACCTTGACGCATGATAACGACAATAGTGAGTACAATCCAATATGCATTTTGAAAAGGAAGTACTTTACCAATAATAAAGCCTATTAAAATAGTAATTGTCAGCCGAAGGGAATGCCTAAAAATAGTTGAGGAAAAACTAAAGTTTTGAACTATCGTACTTATTGGATAGTATTGTGGAGAGATGAATTTTTCTAAATCCTTGTCCTTCCCTTTCAAATCATTCAAAACTGCAGATGGGCTAAAGCTACGCTCCAGAATTTTGATTTTATCAATCTGATTTTCTGCATAACGCAACATGGTTTTTAGCATAAAAACCCCCTCAGAAGCGCTCACAGCTCCCATATTGCTTTTGTAATACCTTATGGCAGTTCCCAATTCCTGCAAGTCATTATTTAAGTTATTTTTTGAAACATATTTAGTTCTGTTTTGGATACTTTTCGATAATTTTTTTAAATCGGCTGCAAGATGATAGGCTAGATTTTGGTATGTTTTTAAAACCCTGGGATGGTTATCGAATTTCTGATGTAGTTTATTGTGGTCAAATGAGGTAGAAACAGCTAATTCCATTATTTCCATTAATGAGATAAAGCTCATTAGCATTTTTCTGTTTTGATTAGAAGAGCCTGAGGTAGTTCGATTTCTAATAAGAACCTCTCTTATGTTTTCCTGTATTGTGTTCAATTGTACTTGTAAATGTAATTGTTTCTCAATGATTACTTTTCTATCTGAATCGAGTTCCCATAAGTCCCCTCTTAGCTTTAAGTACTTTGCAGTTAATTTTATACATTGCGAGATTTGCAATTCAACGTATCGATGAGGTCTGATGTAATAGAAAATAAGTGAAACTAATAGATAAAACAATCCTCCAGTAAGTAATAGTCCGGAATACCCTAGTATGTCCCATCCCGTTTGTAAATGGGCAAAAGCCAATGAAATAGAAAGCAGTGCTGAAAATGAAACCATGGTTGCCCTTTGTCCATATACCGAAATCATCGATAAGAAAAAAAGTAACAGTGTCAATATAGGGTATAAAATGAAAGGGAACGGATTAATTAGGTTTATGATCAAGTTAACGCTGGCAACGATAAGCACAGCAACCAAGACTCCGTTTATTTTGTGTTTTAAGTTGCTGGGGATGTCACTTGGATAGGTAAAAAAGGCGCCAAGGGCTATTGTAAAACCGATGCGGAAATAGCCGAAATAAGAGAATAGCAAAACAGGAACAACTGCGGATATAGTGACTTTTAATGCATTCGTAAAATAAGTGCTGTCTACAAATTGCTTGATTTTTGAAATCATAGGGGATAAATTACTTGCAAAGATAAGTATTGTACTATTTATCATGATCAGAAATAGCTTGGAATTAAGTTTAAATATAAATTAATGCTATTTATCAATTAGGAATTATTCATTCTCTAAATTTTTACTATTTTTGCCAACCATCTTTAAGTAGTGAAGATTCTTAATTTATGGTTGATAATATTAAATATAAAAACAATGATTTTACCAATTGTAGGATATGGCCATCCCGTTTTAAGAAAGCTAGGGGAGAGTATTACACAAGAGCACCCGGACTTGAAAGAGATGATAACTAATATGTACGAAACGATGTATAATGCTAATGGAGTAGGTCTTGCTGCGCCACAAGTAGGTAAAGCTCTTAGGTTGTTTATAATTGATACCACGCCTTTTAGTGACGATGAGGATCTAGAGGCTAGTAAACAAGCAGAATTAAATGGCTTTAAAAGAACCTTTATCAATGCTAAAATGATGATTGAAGAAGGCGAAGAATGGTGTTTTAATGAAGGATGTTTAAGTATTCCAGATGTTCGTGAGGACGTTTACAGAAACCCGAAAATTACAATTGAGTATTGTGAAGAAGATTTTGTAGTTAAAACGGAAGTCTTTGAAGGCCTGATAGCCAGAGTAATTCAACACGAATACGATCATATAGAAGGAATCTTGTTTACAGATAAGATTTCATCACTTAAAAAACGCTTGATTCAGAAAAAATTGAAAAATATAACTGAAGGAAAAACATTCCAAGACTATAGAATGCGATTTATTGCAAAAAAGGGGAGGTAAATAGATACTAGATGGTCCATATTGGTATGATTTTTGGCCTCTAGCAGAAAATATAAAACAAATAGAATTCTTAATAATAAGTAAAAAAGCATGAATTTAGAAAAGATATTAGCGATTTCAGGGAAACCAGGTTTATTCATATTAAAAGTTCAAACCCGTAGTGGTTTTGTTGCCGAATCCTTGTCAGATGGAAAAAAAATCACTGTAAACCTTAAGAATAATGTGAGTTTATTGTCTGAGATTTCAGTTTATACTTACGAGGCTGAGCAACCATTGGCAGAAATAATGAAAAAAATTGCTGCAAAAGAAGATAATGCTGCGTCAATTTCGCATAAATCAGACAATGCAACATTGGAAGCTTACTTCAAAGAGATTTTACCTGATTACGATGAAGAAAGGGTGTATCCTTCAGATATTAAGAAAATTTTAAATTGGTATAATATGATGCAGGCCAAAGGTCTAGTTGTTGATGAGGTAGCAGCTGAAGCTGGTAAGTCTGAAACTGCTGTTGAAAATGAAGCGGAAGTCGTTGTTGAAAAACCAAAAAAAGCAAAAAAAAATGTAGAGTAATTTATTCTAACTATTTATAAACAAATCCTGTAATCTACTTTTTTAGATTACAGGATTTGTTATTTTTACACAAAACCATTTCAATGAATACAAGACAGACCCAACTTAAGGCTTTCGAAAGACTACTAGATATAATGGATGATCTTCGTGAGAAGTGCCCTTGGGATAAGAAGCAAAGCATGCAAACACTTAGGCATCTTACAATCGAAGAAACCTATGAATTAGGAGACGCTATCTTAGATAATGATTTGAACGAGGTTAAGAAAGAGCTTGGCGATTTGATGTTGCATCTTGTTTTTTATGCTAAGATAGGAAGCGAAACAAATGATTTTGATATTGCTGATGTCTGCAATGAAATTTGTGATAAGTTGATACACCGTCATCCGCATATTTATAGCGATACCCTAGTAAAAGACGAGGAAGAAGTTAAGCAAAATTGGGAAAAACTAAAACTCAAGGAAGGCAGGAAGTCAGTTCTTGAAGGGGTACCAAAAAGTTTACCAGCATTAGTAAAAGCAAGTAGAATTCAAGATAAAGTGAAGGGAGTGGGTTTTGATTGGGAAGAATCGCATCAGGTTTGGGATAAGGTGCAAGAAGAGTTGGAGGAGTTGCAAGTTGAAGTTGAGGCTGGAAATCAGGATAAAATTGAGGCCGAATTTGGAGATGTTCTTTTTTCCATGATCAATTACGCTAGATTTTTAAATGTAAACCCAGAAGATGCTTTGGAAAGGACTAATAAAAAATTCATCAATCGTTTTCAATACCTAGAGAGTAAAGCAGGAGAACTCGGTAAACCATTAATGGATATGACGCTTGCTGAAATGGATGTTTTTTGGGAAGAAGCGAAGCGACTTCCAAAAAAATAGTAATAGGAAAATCTCTGATTTTCAAATCACCTAATTTGGGAAGAAGCGAAGCGACTTCCAAAAAAAATAGGAATAGGAAAAACCTCGATTTTCAAATTATCTAATTTGGAATGAAGCAAAAAAAATATAGATTTTATTTGAAAGCTTATGGAATATATTTTAGCATCGATTTTTTTTTACGCACTG
>JBLIKQ010000100.1:0-9120 GCA_047635475.1 Porticoccaceae bacterium | reverse complement strand
TATGATATATTTTTATCATGATTATTATTTTTTTGAATGCAATAAAAAGGTTATTTTCGAACAAACAAAAATAGACTTTGAAAGTCTAATCACGCATAAAATTAAAAAAAAACATGTTTATAGAACAGGGGGTAAATCCAGAAAACAAATTTTGGAAATATTTGGTTGGCTCAGTGGTAATTGTACTAGCATCTACTATTGGACAGATTCCATTATTAGTTGGTTTTAAATATAAAGAATTGATAAATGGAGACTCATACTCTTTAAATAATGAGGACATAATGCATTCTTTAGAACCTAATGTGACCTTGTTTTTGATTCTTATTTCTTTTGTTTTTGCTCTAGGAGGCGTATATTATGTCGTTCGATACTTTCATAATCAGACCATGCTTTCCGTCACAACCTCTAGAAAAAAAATGGACTGGTCTAGATTTTTTTTCGCGTTTTCTTTATGGGCAATTTTCACGGTTGTTTCCACTTTACTTTTTTACTTCATAAGCCCTGATGATTTTATAATTAATTTTAAACCAATACCCTTTACGATACTAGTTATTATCGGTGCGCTTTTAATACCAATCCAAACTAGTACTGAAGAATATGTTTTTAGGGGATATTTAATGCAGGGATTTGCCAACCTGTCCAAGAACAGATGGTTTCCCTTGCTGATGACTTCAATTATTTTTGGGGGGATGCACTTGTCTAATCCCGAAGTCCTGAAAATGGGGAATATTGTATTTGTGTATTATATAGGTACAGGATTATTTCTAGGGATAATCACTTTGATGGATGAAGGAATGGAGCTAGCTTTAGGCTTTCATGCGGCGAACAACTTAATAGGTGCTTTATTAGTCACTTCTGATTGGTCTGCCTTTCAAACACATTCTATTCTTAAGGACATATCAGAGCCCAAAGCTGGCTTAGATGTCGTCTTACCAGTAATTATAATTTACCCAATACTTTTGTACATATTTAGTAAGAAATATGAGTGGTTTGGATGGAAAGAAAAATTGATTGGTAAAATTAAAACACAAGAGCCCAATACTATTTAAAAAAAAACTGATAATGGAGAAGCTAAGCTACAAAAATGTGCATAATCTTTTTAAATTGAATGGTTTTCATCTGGATAAACAGGATTTATGCAGAGTTTCTTATTGTTTGATAAAAGAGGGGGATGAATTCGAAAAGTCCATAGGTGACTTTCTGTTGGATTGGTTTGATGACAAACCCTATATTGATTTACAAACTTCTGGTACGACTGGGGAGCCTAAAACCATAAGGACAGAAAAGCAGGCGATGGTGAATTCGGCCTTGGCTACAGGTGATTTTTTTCAGCTGAGTCCTGGTGACAAAGCATTGTACTGTTTGCCTACTAAATATATTGCAGGAAAAATGATGTTGGTGCGTAGTTTTATTTTAGGACTTGATATCGACTTTGTGGCACCAAACTCGCATCCTTTGGCTAAAAATAAGACTGTATATGATTTTGTTGCAATGGTTCCGCTACAGGCCCAAAACTCATTAGGAGGATTGAAGAATGTTAAGAAGATGATTGTTGGTGGTGCCAAAATGAGTAAATTTCTCGAAGAAAGTCTTTTAAAAGTGCATACTGAAGTATTTGAAACTTACGGCATGACAGAGACAATTACTCATATCGCAGCAAAAAAAGTAGGGGAGAAGACTTTTTCTCTTTTACCTGATATCCAGATTTCAAAAAACGATAAAAATTGTCTTGTAATCGATGCCCCGAAAATTTCTGTAGAACCAATAGTTACTAATGATCTGGTCGAAATAATAAATGGTAATCAATTTATTTTCTTAGGACGCATCGATAATGTAATTAATAGCGGCGGAATTAAGTTAATTCCTGAGCAAATTGAGGAGAAATTAGCAAATGGAATCCATTCCCGATTTTTTGTAGGTGGGATACCTGACTCTGTTTTAGGTGAGAAATTAATTCTTGTTATAGAAGAGGATCAACAAGCTGGGGATGAGGTCAATTTTGCAATGTTAGATAAATATGAAAAGCCAAAAGAAGTTTTTTATGTTTCGAAATTTACGGAAACGGAGAATGGAAAAATTAAAAGAAAAGAGATTTTGGAAAACTTAAAATAAAAATAGTACATGCCCAAAAAAAAAGCATACTAAAGGGATGCTTTTTATGTTTTAAAAGAACATTTATTTATTTAATATTGGATTATATTTACTTTTAATATCTTCTAAAACCCAATTGAGTTCAGGATCGTTTCCATTAATAGCATCTTCAAGTGTGGGTTGAATGGCAACATCAGGATAAATTCCGTGACCTTCAATATCTGTTTTGAAATGGGGCGCAATCGACATCGTTCCGATACGTATTTGTATTTTAGAATTGGGGAGTTTTTTTAAAGGCATAAATCCAGCAACTGTTCCGTTAAATGCGCCGCCTGTTTCCTCTCCAACGAAAGTAGCCCTTTTGGAACCTTTTAAATTAGAAGAAATAATACACGAAGCCGAAAAACTACCTCCGTTAATAAGTACGTATAGCTTTCCTTTAAATGCTTTTTTGTTTGTTTTACGTAGTTTTGATTGGTTCGCAATATAGATTTTTCCGTTTTCATTTTTATGAACACTTAACAGTAAATATCCATATACTAAGGGAGCGAAAACAGCTTTAATAGCCTTCTTGGCAATAGAACCCCCGCTAAAATATCCAGCTCTAAAAAGACTAGATCTTGACACTACTTCGGATTTGTCTAAAAAAACATATGAACTATCAGATAAATAAGAATATAACTTTTCAATTTCACTTAATGCGCCACCCCCATTGTTTCTCAAATCTAAGATTAGGGTATTTGTCTTATATTGTTCTATTTTAGTGAAGCTTTCTTTGTAAAATGTTGTATAATTTCCTAGTCTAAAACTATTAATTTTCATTAGCGCAACACTGCTGTCTTTTTGTATAAAACGTAAATTACGATTGTAAATATTTTCAGATTTATTGTAACCCGAAATCCTTTTCCTATGCTTACTTGCTTTTGCTATTAAACGATCGACAACTATTTTTTCAGGAACAATCTTTTTAGTTTTGGTACCGCTTGTGTCTTTATTATGTCTTACAGTCGTTATCCTCTTTATACTATCATTTATTTTAAAATCGTATTGTATGGTATCTTTGTAGCCATAATCGTGGAAGAAAAAATTAGAAAACCGACCTCCGTTTTTAGCGGTTTTGAAGGTATTGTTGTACCCATCAGAGCTATAATAACGGTTGTGTTCATTTATTAAATCAATGGGCTTTACGCCATTGACAGCCACAACTTCACTACCCGTTTTTATGGTTGGATTGTCTGATTTATTCCTAATAACATAGATTTTATCATTAAATAAACCAAATTCAAATTGAGAAAATGGTCCGGTCCCTTTTTTGATAAGAGCTTCGCTTTCTTTTTTATCTAGTATTTTAGTTGGTGCAAAAACATAAGTATGCCCCTGGCGAATGGCTGCTACAGTCGGACTTACTATTTTGTAAAACGATGCGCTGTTAATTGGTTTCCGGATAGTCGTTTTTAAACTGTCAAACTTTAAATCAAGCTCATTTTTAGAAATGTATCTATATAAATCAGGGTGTAACTGTTTTATTTTATTATGGGTGTAATCTACATCAGCTTTTAAATCGTTGACAGCTATTAATTGATTCAAATGAATGTTATGCTTTTTTATTGAAGCTGAAGAACAACCCATTAATAAGATTGTTACTAAAAATAGCGATACTGTTTTGTTCATTAATTTAGTTAGTTTGACATTTAAAAAATATCACTTCGAACTTATTAGAGGCTAAATTACCTTAATTCATCGATTTTTAAGATTAATAAATATTTTAAAATATTTATTAATCTATTTGAATTTATACCTGAATCACACCTAGATTAAATTTCTTTTCGATAGGGGAGTGATTCGCAGCTTCAATACCCATTGATATCCAAGTACGTGTGTCTAAGGGATCAATAATAGCATCTGTCCATAATCTTGATGCCGCGTAATAAGGGGAAACCTGCTCGTCGTATCGGGCTTTTATTTTTGCGAATAATTCAGCTTCCTTAGCTTCATCGACTACTTCTCCTTTTGATTTAAGAGAAGAGGCCTCAATCTGGGCCAAAACTTTTGCGGCTTGGGTTCCCCCCATTACAGCAAGTTCTGCACTTGGCCAAGCAAAGATTAATCTTGGGTCATAGGCTTTTCCGCACATGGCATAGTTTCCTGCACCATAAGAATTCCCAACGATTACCGTGAATTTAGGCACAACGGAGTTACTTACAGCGTTTACCATCTTTGCACCATCTTTTATGATTCCGCCCTGTTCCGATTTAGAACCTACCATAAATCCGGTGACATCCTGTACAAAAACCAAAGGGATTTTTTTCTGGTTACAGTTTGCGATAAAACGGGTGGCCTTATCTGCACTATCGGAGTATATGACTCCTCCAAATTGCATTTCGCCCTTTTTAGTTTTCACTACTTTTCTTTGATTGGCAACAATCCCTACTGCCCATCCATCAATTCTGGCGTAACCAGCTATAATGGTTTGTCCATAACCGTCTTTATAGGCTTCAAACTCTGAATTGTCAACAAGACGATTGATGATTTCCATCATGTCATATTGTTCATTTCTGGCTTTTGGTAGTATGCCATACATTTCTTTCTCTTCGAGTGCTGGCTTTACAGATTTAACACGGCTGAAACCGGCTTTATCGTAATCACCTATTTTGTCTACGATGTTTTTTATTTTATCCAAAGCATCTTTATCGTCTTTGGCTTTGTAATCAGTAACTCCTGATATTTCGCAATGCGTAGTTGCACCTCCCAAAGTTTCGTTGTCTATGCTTTCGCCAATGGCTGCTTTCACCAAATAACTTCCTGCTAGAAAGATGCTCCCTGTTTTTTCTACTATTATAGCTTCGTCACTCATAATTGGAAGGTAAGCACCACCGGCAACACAACTTCCCATAATGGCCGAGATTTGGGTTATCCCCATGCTGCTCATTTGTGCGTTGTTTCTAAAAATGCGTCCAAAATGTTCTTTATCCGGAAAAATTTCGTCTTGTAATGGCAAATAAACTCCGGCACTATCTACAAGGTATATAATTGGCAATCGATTTTCCATCGCAATTTCCTGCGCGCGTAAATTTTTCTTAGCGGTAATAGGAAACCAAGCTCCCGCTTTTACGGTAGCATCATTTGCAACAACGATACATTGCTTACCTTTGATATAGCCCATTTTTACTATAACACCACCAGAAGGACAGCCACCGTGTTCTTTATACATTCCCTCACCAACAAAAGCGCCGATTTCAATACACTTGGTTTTAGGGTCAAGTAAGTAATCGATACGCTCACGTGCCGTCATTTTACCTTCATTATGAAGTTTCTGAATCCGTTTTTCACCACCGCCTAATCGTACTTTCGAAAAATTTTGTTTTAATTGAGAAAGTAGTAGTTTATTGTGATCTTCATTTTTATTGAAGCTTAAATCCATAATGTTATAAAGTTTACGAGAAAATAGATCGCTAAAATACAAAATTCGCTGAAATAAATTTCAGGATATGTACTAGTTTAGAACCTAAATTAAATATTTGTTTAGCTGCTTATAAATGCAAAAAAGAAAACAGTTATGTAATTCTGTTTTCTTTTTGCTGCTCTTATAAAAAATTATAGATGTTTTGGTTAAAAGAAAAGATTATTTTCTAGAATCATTAACTAATCTTTTTAGAATAGCCCATTGTTTCAGTGCATCTCGAGCTTCAACTGCAGGATAACCTAACATGGTTTTTCCTGCCGCAATGTCACCAGTCACACCAGAGCCCGCACCTACAATAGCTCCGTCGCCAATAGTCGTATGGTCTTTTATAGAGGCACTTCCTCCTATAATTACGCCGTCTCCTAAAGTTACTGAACCTGCAAGCCCACTGCTACCAGCCATGATACAAAAACGTCCCAATTTACTGTTATGGCCTATTTGAACTAAATTATCTATTTTGCAACCATCGCCTAAAACGGTAGAACTAAATTTCCCCCGGTCGACACAGCTATTCGCTCCAATTTCGACATCGTTTCCAATAATTACATTTCCAATTTGAGGTATCTTGACAAGACCTTTTTCAGGACAAGGGCGAAAACCAAAGCCGTCAGCTCCAATTGTTGCATTGGGATGTATAATACAGTTATTGCCAATGTGGCAACGCTCTCTGACTACAGTTCCAGACCACAGTACCGTATTTTTCCCAATTGTACATTCATCTAGAACGGTTACATTAGGGTAGATGATTGCGTTTCCTCCAATTTTCACGTTGGGGCCAATATAACAGCCGGCGCCTATTTTAGTGCCAACTCCTATTACAGCGGTTTTGTCTATAACGGCAGTGGGATGGATTTCAATATAAAATGAAGGCATTGGTTTTGCAAAAAGTTCCAAAACTTGTGACATGGCCAAATCGGCATTTTTTACTTTTATAAATGCCCGATTTTCTCCCGGTTCTATAGAAATGTTTTCATTTACAACCGCAACGCAAGCTTTTGAACTGGACCACAGCTTTTCATATTTTTTGTTTCCTATAAATGATATTTCAGAGTCAGAGGCAACTTCAAGTTGTTCAGGTGCAGTAATATGTTGGATAGTGTTCCCTATTATTACTCCTTTTAAAATCTCATTTATTTCTTGAATTGTGTAGGATTTCATAAGGTTGTTTAAAAGTTAGATTGGGGTATAATTCTCAAATAAAGTGATTTAGACTTTAAGTTCCTAATGTTTTTTAATTCTTTAACATGATTAAAAGTGGTGCTTAAGTATTTTTTTTGAAAGCCCCAAATTTAGTATTTAGTTTGTAATAACAATAGAGTTGTAGGAAATTATTATTTCTGTGGTGTTATTGTATTAAGCTTAAACTGTAGACGTACTTCTTCGCGTCAATGGGTATTATGGACAATTATGAATGGAGTGATTAGTATTACTAGTTTTTTTTTAAACTCATTGCTTTAAGTTTATGAATAACCTCTTTATAGTAAAGCTGTGAATTATTTTATCGTAATTGGAATAGAAAATGTAATTGCAGCATCTTTTCCGTCAATTTTACCAGGAATCCACGGTGGACTGTTAAATAATACTCTTAAGGCTTCAACATTCATGGCATAATTAAGTCCCTCTGTAATTTTAAAATCTCTTAATGCGCCATCAATTTGAACAACAAAAGTTACCTTTATTCCACCCTTTGCGCTATTAGGAGCCTTAAAGTTGTCTCCAATATATTTATAAAATGCGGTCATTCCACCTGGGAATATTGGTTTAATACGATAAGAGAAAAAAGCAATTTCAGTTCCGTTTTCATCATAGCATTTTCCATCAATAAACTTATTATTTTCAAAATTTTCAATTCGCTTTACTTGGCCGTTTTCGTAAAACCCAGTCTGGACTCCTTCCAGTTTGTCTTTGATGTATAATTCAACAGTTTTTTTACCGCCACTCTTATACCAGCTTTCGGCAGTACCGTTGCGTATTTTTCTTTTTAAATTTGAAAATTGATCACTGTTTCTTATTGAGCCATCAAGATAATAGGTTTTTCTGATCGTAGCTTCTTTACTCTTTTCGTAAGTACTGTAATACGTTGCGCCATTTATACTTGGTAGCTCTTTAAAATCTTCGGTATAGTATATCTTTTCTTGTCCGTAAAAAGTAAGAGAGGAAAACAAGACGAAAAGGACCAGCAATTTTTTCATGTAACAAATTAATTTGGAGCAAAAATAACAAAAAATCCTGAAGCATGTAAAACATGAGCTGCAGGATTCTTTTTATTTATAGTAATAGCTTTATGTCTATTCTTTTTGCTTCATAAATGACTTGTCGACAAGCAATTTATAGTTTCGTTTTGAAATCATTTATGATTCCTCCTTTTGCAAGGACATTAATTTGACGATCACTTAAACTGTGTTTGGTTTCAAATTCAAAAGCATTTCCGTCAGCTTTTTCGATTAGTACTTTTATGTTATTTCTATTGACAACGTCTTCACGGAGGTTTTTAAAACTAATAAAATCTCCTTGTTTCATTTTGTCATAATCAGAAACGTTTATAAATTCTAAAGGGACTATTCCAAAATTGACCAAATTTTGCCAAGCAATACGGGCATAGCTTTGAGCGATAACAGCCACTTGTCCCAGATGTTTAGGAGCAAGAGCGGCATGTTCCCGGCTAGAACCTTGGGCATAATTTTCTTTTGCAATAACGATATGTCCGCCAAATTCTTTTTTAGATTTCATGGCTCGGTCATAAAAGCTAGGATCGATTACGCTATAGGAATATTTACTGATTTCAGGTATATTACTTCTTAAAGGAAGCACGTCGGCTCCAGCTTTCAAAATTTCATCAGTAGACACGTTATCTCCCATTTTTAATAAAATAGGAACTCTATAGTCTTGCTGTAAAGCTCCGATTTCAGGGATTGATTTGATATTTGGTCCTTTATGTAACTCAACTTCTGATCCATCTTTTGATGGAGCTACTAGCATATCAGTATTGATAATTTCTACCTCAGGATTCTCAAATTTAGGATATTTCATACCATAGATTTTTTCCAAATCTCTTGGATCTGTGATTTTTCCTGTCAGCGCGGAGGCAGCGGCTGTTTCTGGACTGCACAAATACACTTGGTCATCTTCTGTTCCAGATCGACTTGGGAAATTTCGAGGCATAGTTCTTAAACTGATTGTTCCTGTTGCAGGAGCTTGTCCCATTCCTATGCAACCCATGCAGCCTGATTGATGAAACCGAGCACCAGCAGTAATCAAATTTGCAAAAGTAAAATTCTTTAGCATATTTTGAATTGTTTGTCTTGAAGTAGGATTGACATCAAAAGAAACTGCACTGTTAATTGTTTTGTCCTTTACGATGGATCCCGCAATCCAAAAATCCCGTAATCCTGGATTGGCCGAAGAGCCTATAACAACCTGTCCAATTGTTTTTCCGGCAACTTCGCTCACGGGAACTACATTTCCAGGACTCGTAGGAAGGGCAATTAATGGAACTAAATCGTCCAAATTGATTTCATCGTATTCATCATAAGTTGCTTCTGAATCGGCAACTAATTCTGTCCAAT
>JBLIKQ010000099.1:0-9480 GCA_047635475.1 Porticoccaceae bacterium | reverse complement strand
ATACAAATAACTAGACACAAGATTTTTTAAAACCTAATATTCGTTACCAAAATTGTTTGTCACATCTGGATACATTCCATAAAGCAACTTCTACTCTAATTGTTGTTGTGCTTTTATGTAACCTACATTAATTTCAAATTCGTTCCAAGAAATGGGATACAAATGATATTCAATTTATCGTCCCGTCGATGGTTCTTGCGTAACATAATTAATATCAAATGCCGAAGACCCACTAACAATAGCCTGAACGTCTTTCACTTGATCAACAATGATTTTTAATTTTAATCAAATGTTAGGAATGCCTTGTACCTCATAAATAAAAACAAACTTATAACTTCCGATTATACTTTTTAATAATTCAGTATTGGCATTAGCCAAAGTGCCAGCCACAACCAAATCGTCTCCATGAAGCCACAGAAATTAAATATCCTCTACTATAGCGTTTAGTAATGTTGTTTTACCGACTTGACGAGGCCCTATCAAGACAATGACTTTTCTTTTACCTAATTCCCGCTTTATCCTAATCGCTAAATCTCTAGTAATCATTGTAATAAATTTGGAACGTACATATATAAATAAACTCTATTCACAAATTTTACACTAAAATCGGTGAACGTATTCACCAATTTTATAGTTTTTTTGGCGAATCTATTCACTAAAATTGATGTTTTTAAAAGAAAGCAACCATTAGCCACCAAAAAATAGGAATGCTCTCTGCCCAAAATGAAGTGTAATATTTGTGTCTTTTTTGATTGGCGAAAGCCAAAAATAAAGAAAGCGTTAAGACAAGAATTCCATTGACAACTAACTGTTCTTCGATAAAATAACTCTTCAAAAACTCTAAAAAATAAAAAGGAAACAAGAGTAATAACCCCACCATTTTAGTTCGCTTCACCCCTATTTGTTGCGGTACAGTTTTTAAATGTGGATCATCATTCGGCAAATCCAATATCTCAAAAATTAGAATTAATACAAAAACTAAAATAAAGCGCTGGATAAATTTGAGATAAAAATCAAATCCTAGTATAATATCAGCATTCAACAAAGGCAAAACTAGCGTCACTCCTACCCAGCACAACGCCACAATATAAATTTTGACTCCAGCCCAGTTCCGAGCATTCTTCCTACTTGGAAAAAAAGGCAGGGTATATAATAACGTTAGCACCAAAAAAACTAGTGAAACTTTTTGAGTAATAAATTCTAGTTGAAAAAAGTAATAAACAACACCAAATAATGAAAAAAAACTTAATAAAGAGATTAATTTAAGCTCGTTACGCATTTCTGATTTTTTGGCTCTAGCCAATGCATCATACTTCACAAAATTATACCCAACAATAGTTCCTAAAAAAGCAAAGTTAGCAATAGCTTCATCAGCAGTTATGTTGAACATAAAATGGGTCATTCGCACTAGAGCATATACAGACAAAGCCACATGAATACTGCTTCTAAGATAGAAATCAAATATTTGTTTAAAACTAATCATTAAACAAAATTAGTCAATTCTGAGCGAATACATCTTTTAGTTGAAAAATTGATAAAAAATCATCGTAAAATATGAATTAGATTATTTATAATACTTATTTTTGCAGCACTAAAAAAACACAACATTACCAAACTTACATGAAAACAGACTCATTTGCTTTAAGACACTTAGGACCAAGAGATCACGATTTACCTAAAATGTTAAAAACTATAGGTGTTGAATCTTTAGAACAACTAATTAACGAGACTATTCCAGCTGACATTCGGTTAAAAAAACCTCTAGAGTTGGAGCATATTATGACTGAATACGAATTTGCAAATCACATCAGATTATTGGGTCGAACTAACAAAGTTTATAAATCGTATATCGGCTTAGGTTACCATCCGACAGTTGTTCCGGCAGCAATTCAAAGAAATATTTTTGAAAACCCGAGTTGGTATACCGCTTACACCCCTTACCAAGCAGAAATTGCACAGGGAAGATTAGAAGCGATTTTGAATTTCCAAACTATGGTTATTGAGTTAACCGGAATGGAAATTGCCAATGCATCATTACTCGACGAAAGCACTGCCGCTGCGGAAGCAATGACTTTATTGTTTGATGTTCGTTCAAGAGATCAAAAGAAAAGTAATGTAAATAAATTTTTCGTTTCTGAAGAAATACTACCACAAACCTTATCCGTTTTACAAACCCGTTCTGCACCCATCGGAGTAGAGTTAGTCATTGGAAACCACGAAGAGTTTGATTTTTCAAAAGAATTTTTCGGAGCAATACTTCAATATCCAGGAAAACACGGTCAAATTTATGACTATGCTGACTTTATTAAAAAAGCTGCGAATAATGAAATAAAAGTAGCTGTTGCTGCAGATATTTTATCACTAGTAAAATTAACACCTCCAGGTGAAATAGGTGCTGCAGTAGTAGTGGGAACAACACAGCGTTTCGGAATCCCGATGGGTTATGGTGGGCCGCATGCCGCTTATTTTGCTACAAAGGAAGACTATAAACGCTCCATGCCAGGTAGAATCATTGGTGTATCACAAGATGCTAATGGAAATCGTGCGTTGCGTATGGCATTACAGACACGTGAACAACACATCAAACGCGAGAAAGCGACATCTAATATTTGTACTGCACAGGTGCTATTATCTGTGATGGCAGGAATGTTTGCTGTATATCACGGACCAAAAGGATTGCAATATATTGCCGATAATGTACACAGAATGGCTTCCACTCTAGCAGATGCTTTAAATAAATTAGGCGTTTATCAAACTAACACTGCTTTTTTCGATACTATTGTTGTAAAAACAGATGCTAATAAAATTAGAGCGATTGCAGAAAAGAATGAAATTAATTTCTTTTATATCGATGACGAAACAATCTCAATATCGTTAAACGAAACGACGGTACTTAAGGATCTTGACGACGTAATTGCTGTTTTTTCGGAAGCAGTAGGGAAAGAAGCTTTTGTAGTAAATGAATACACAGAAGAAAATAACTACCCAACTCACTTATCCAGAACAACAGATTTTTTATTGCATGACGTTTTCAATAACCATCATTCTGAAACTAGCTTGATGCGTTACATCAAAAGGTTAGAACGTAAAGATTTATCATTGACACACTCGATGATTGCCTTGGGATCTTGTACGATGAAATTGAATGCAGCATCAGAAATGTTGCCTTTGAGTATGCCTTACTGGAATTCCATTCACCCATTTGCGCCATTAGATCAGGTGAAGGGCTACACGACAATGCTTAAAAAGCTAGAACATCAATTAAATGTGATCACAGGTTTTGCAGGAACCACGCTACAACCAAACTCTGGTGCACAAGGAGAATATGCTGGCTTAATGACCATTAGAGCGTATCACCTATCCAGAGGCGATGATCAAAGAAAAATATGTTTGATTCCTGGTTCCGCCCACGGAACAAATCCAGCCTCGGCTGCAATGGCCGGAATGACAATTATCGTTACTAAAACAATGGAAAACGGTAATATTGATGTAGAAGATGTAAAAGAAAAAGCGCTACAGTATAAAGACCAACTATCTTGTTTAATGATAACTTATCCCTCTACACATGGTGTTTTTGAAAGTGCGATTAGAGAAATCACTCAAATTATCCACGACAACGGAGGTTTGGTTTACATGGACGGTGCGAATATGAACGCACAAGTAGGACTAACTAATCCTGCAACTATTGGCGCTGACGTATGTCACCTGAATTTGCACAAAACTTTTTCTATTCCTCATGGCGGTGGTGGACCGGGTGTTGGACCAATTTGTGTAAACGAGAAGCTAGTTCCGTTTTTACCAAGTAATCCATTAGTACAAGTAGGTGGTGAAAAAGCAATTACTGCTATTTCTGGCGCTCCTTACGGCTCTGCCTTAGTATGTCTAATTTCTTATGGATATATATGTATGCTAGGTTCTGAAGGAATTACAGACGCCACTAAATATGCTATTCTAAATGCAAATTATATGAAAGCGCGCTTAGAAGAACATTATCCTATTTTGTACACTGGCGAAACAGGAAGAGCAGCTCATGAAATGATTTTAGATTGTAGAAGTTTCAAAGAAAAAGGGATTGAAGTAGTAGATATTGCGAAACGATTAATGGATTATGGTTTTCATGCTCCAACGGTTTCATTTCCAGTTGCAGGAACTTTAATGATTGAACCGACTGAATCTGAAGATGTTGCCGAACTAGATCGTTTTTGTGACGCTATGATTTCAATTCGTACTGAAATTGAGGCATCATTAACTAACGAACCAAATAACATATTAAAAAACGCTCCCCATACCTTAGCAATGTTAACTACTGATAATTGGGTATTACCGTATTCACGAGAAAAAGCTGCCTACCCACTTGAGTATGTTGCAGATAATAAGTTCTGGCCTAGTGTTCGTCGCGTAGACGAAACCTATGGAGATAGAAATTTAGTTTGCAGTTGTGCGCCTATTGAGGCATACATGGAAAGCTAGACCTACAACAGATTAAAAAAATGCCTCGCTAATCCGAGGCATTTTTTTTATTTACTATTTGTCCCGTCCTGAAATAGCGATATTAATTTTGCTCACAATTCTTTTGACCAAAGCTGGTTTTTTGAAACAAAAGCATCTAGCGCTATTTGCGGCCATCAATTTAAATGTAGATCATTTTAAATTTTTATTGAAAATTTATCAGTAATTTAACAAAAAATGTAGGATTCCATAATTATATGCACGCATAGTAAACAACATGCTTGTAATCATTTTTTTATTTTTAATTTAGCACAGAATTTTTTTCAAACTAAACCGATGAAAATAAAAATAACTGGAATAGGAAGTTATATTCCTGAGAAAAAAGTAAGTAATACTGATTTTGACAATCACGTTTTTTTAAATGAAGACGGCAGCTCTTTCGGCTATCCTAATGATGTGGTCATCAAGAAATTCAAAAGCATAACCGGAATTGAACATAGGCGCTATGCGGAAGACCATTTAAACTCTTCTGATTTAGCTTTTATGGCATCCAAAAAAGCAATAGAAAATGCCGCCATCGATCCCGAGACAATCGACTATATTATTTTTGCGCATAACTTTGGCGATGTAAAATCTGGAACGAGTCAATCGGACATGCTTCCAAGCTTAGCCACGCGAGTTAAGAATAAGCTGCAAATAAAAAATCCAAAATGCGTCGCCTATGATATACTTTTTGGATGTCCAGGTTGGATAGAAGGTGTATTGCAAGCGAACGCCTACATTAAGTCTGGCATGGCGAAACGATGTTTAGTAATAGGTTCTGAAACTTTATCCAGAGTGATTGACGATCACGACAGAGACTCCATGATTTATTCAGACGGTGCAGGCGCATCAATTATTGAAGCTTCTGATGATAATACAGGCATGCTTTCCTATGAAAGCGGTACGTACGCCATGGATGAAGCTAATTATTTGTTTTTTGGAAAATCATATAACCCTAATCTAGACCCAGACACCCGCTACATAAAAATGCACGGACGCAAAATTTACGAATTTGCTTTAACTACTGTTCCAGCTGCTATGAAGAGCTGCCTGGATAAAAGCGGTATCGCTATCGATGACGTCAAGAAAATTTTAATTCATCAAGCGAATGAGAAAATGGACGAAGCAATTATACAGCGTTTTTATAAATTACACGCTAAACCGGTTCCCCAAGACATTATGCCAATGAGCATAAGTGAATTAGGAAACAGCAGCGTCGCAACAGTACCTACCCTTTTTGACCTTTTAATACGCGGTGAAATAAAAAACCAGTCTATCCAGAAAGGAGATGTTCTTCTGTTTGCCTCGGTTGGAGCAGGTATGAATGTCAATGCCTTCGTTTATAGGTATTAATTTTCCTTGGAGCCAATCCTGCTATACACTACAAGACCGCACTTAGAACAAGTGTTTTTACAAAACTTAAAAAGAGCTTTTATTAGTCGCTTTTTTAAGCTAATAAAAACTAGCTTTTTTAATTGTGGTCTTTTCATTCCTATCTAGGCTAAAAATCTCCCAAACAAGAAATATATCTTTGTAACTTTGCGTCTTTGTTTATACCAATTAAAAAAATGTACGAAAAAACGTTTCCAAATAAAAGATTCAAACACACTTTAGAATTTTTAAAAAAGCACATCACGACTGCTGAAACAGTTCTAGATTTAGGGGTAGAAAACCCTTTTTCGAAAATCATGAAAGCGGAAGGTTATTCGGTTAAAAATACCACTGGAGAAGATTTAGATCTTGACCAATCCGTCTTTTCAAAAGAAAAACAAGATGTGGTAACCGCTTTTGAAATTTTCGAACACTTATTAAATCCATACACTATTTTAAACGAAATAAAATCCGAGAAGCTTTTCATATCTATCCCAATGCGTTTATGGTTCTCGCCGGCTTACAGAAGCACAACAGACATGTGGGACAGACATTATCATGAATTTGAAGATTGGCAACTGGATTGGCTTTTAGAAAAAACAGGTTGGCAAATTATCGGTCGACAAAAATGGACTAATCCGGTAAATAAAATTGGAATCCGCCCACTACTACGTCGTTTCACCAATAGGTACTATATTATCTATGCCGAAAGAATAAAATAATGGACTACTATATTGTAATACCGGCACACAACGAAGAAGCTTTTATTTCATTGACATTGCAATCTTTGATTTTGCAAACCCATTTGCCAAAAAAGGTAGTTGTGGTCAATGATAATTCCACTGATAAAACAGCCGAAATTGTTTTGGCTTTCGCCAAAAATAACCCGTTTATCTCTTTAGTAAACAAAAACTCAAGCGCTATACATTTGCCTGGAAGCAAGGTGATTCAAGCTTTTCACAAAGGTTTCGAAACCTTAGATGATAATTACGATGTTATCGTAAAATTAGACGCCGACTTAATTTTACCTAATAATTATTTCGAAACTATCATGCAGCATTTTCAAAAAGACTCTTCTATAGGAATGGCAGGAGGATTTGCATACATCGAAAAAAATGGAGAATGGATATTAGAAAACCTGACTGACAAAGACCATATCAGAGGTGCCTTTAAAGCGTATAGAAAACAGTGTTTTAAACAAATCGGAAACCTGAAACCGGCTATGGGCTGGGATACCGTTGATGAATTATTGTCAAAATTTTACAATTGGAGAGTTATCACTGACCGTTCCTTGATTGTAAAACACCTAAAACCAACAGGCGCCAACTACAATAAAACCGCTCGCTACAAACAAGGCGAAGCTTTTTATACTCTGGGATATGGCCTTGCAATTACAGCGATAGCTTCGGCAAAACTGGCAATAATGAAAAAGAAACCATTACTCTTTATAGATTATATAAACGGTTTCTTGAAAGCAAAATCTGCTAACGCACCTTTATTGGTCACCTCAGAACAAGCAAAGTTCATTAGGAATTATCGCTTAAAAAAGATGAAGGAAAAAATTTTTTAAATATCTGTATATTCCGATATTTGAAAAAACTCAATACCGATAACTTATAACTCACAACTAATTTTGTAATTTAGCCCATAATCGTAAAACATATGATGCTCATTCGATATATAACGCAGATAGGAAAATACTTCTTGATGCTGCAAGAAATATTCAGCAAACAGACGAAATGGTCTGTAATGAAAAAGCTTATTTTCAAGGAAATTGATGATTTAATCATCGAATCACTTGGTATAGTTGCATTCATCTCCTTCTTTGTTGGAGGAGTTGTCGCGATTCAAACTGCACTTAATCTTACCAATCCTTTAATCCCAAAGTACCTCATAGGCTTTGCCACCAGACAATCAATTATCTTGGAATTTGGACCTACGTTCATCTCTGTAATTATGGCCGGAAAAATGGGATCTTTCATTACATCTAGCATAGGTACAATGAGAGTGACAGAACAAATAGACGCCTTGGAAGTTATGGGGGTCAATTCACTAAATTACCTTGTGTTCCCAAAAATAATCGCTTTGTTATTGTACCCATTCCTTATTGGAATTGCTATGTTTTTGGGAATTCTTGGCGGATGGATGGCCGGAGTATACGGTGGATTTACCACAAGTGCAGAGTTTGTTAATGGTGCCCAGATGGACTTCATCCCGTTCCATATTGCATACGCTTTTATAAAGACACTAATATTTGCTATGTTATTAGCCACCATTCCTTCTTTTCATGGCTACTATATGAAAGGCGGTGCATTAGAGGTAGGTAAGGCAAGTACGGTGGCTTTCGTATGGACGTCAGTGTCAATAATACTTTTCAATTATATACTAACGCAGTTGTTATTAGGATCATGATAGAAATAATAAACCTAGAAAAATCATTCGGAGACAGCAAGATACTTAAGGGTATCTCCAGCGTTTTTGAAACTGGAAAAACAAATCTAATTATTGGACAAAGTGGTTCGGGTAAAACTGTTTTATTAAAAAGTCTTTTGGGAATTCACACCCCTGAGTCGGGGAAAATCTGTTTTGATGGTAGGATATATTCTGAATTAGAAGATGATGAAAAAAGAGAACTGAGAACTGAAATCGGAATGGTTTTTCAAGGCAGTGCCTTATTTGATTCAATGACTGTAGCAGAAAACGTAGGCTTCCCTCTTAGAATGTTTACCAACGATAATAATACAAAAATCCAGGAAAGGGTAGATCAGGTTCTAAAAAGAGTAGATCTAGTTGACGCACACAACAAACTGCCTTCACAAATATCAGGCGGCATGCAAAAACGTGTGGCTATTGCAAGAGCCATAGTGAATAAGCCAAAATACCTTTTTTGTGACGAACCTAACTCGGGTTTAGACCCAAACACTGCTATATTAATTGACAACCTTATTAAACAAATTACGGAAGAGTATGATATAACCACTGTTATCAATACACATGACATGAACTCAGTAATGGAAATTGGCGAGAACATTTTATTTCTCAAAAATGGACTAAAGGCTTGGCAAGGGACAAAAGAAGAAATTTTCAAAACTGATAATCAAGATGTTGTAGACTTTGTTTATTCATCCAATTTGTTCAAAAAAGTGAGAGAGGCCTACTTAAAAGACTAATTCTTGACTTATAGTAAAAATTTATTTCCGCATCATATCAAAAACTCATAGATCAATTCGGCAATAACTCTACCTCTGCATTTGGGTTAAAAAGATATATTTTTCCCGAATTCACTTCCAAGCACTCAAAACGCTTTGTACGTACCGCTATTTTCTTAAAAATTTTTCCGTTTTGTATCCTGAAAATACTGCCATACGGAATTTCAAATACATAGTTTTTATCATTTTGCTGGTCGAACTGCTTCAGTGCCAAAGACAATGTAGAATCGGTATCGCTGCTTGCAGTGGGGTTTTTGAAATGTCTAGCTATTAACGGAAGTAGATTATTGGGGAAAATTTCAGGCCTTATAAAAGGAACCATCATTTGCTGAAAAGAATATTTCCATTCATTCCCGTGTGGTTTTATATTTCGTCCAAATTTTTCAAAAGCTACCAAATGAGAAATTTC
>JBLIKQ010000098.1:0-9543 GCA_047635475.1 Porticoccaceae bacterium | reverse complement strand
AAAGAAAGTGTGGCTCCTACTGAATTCATTTTAATTAAAGAAGGAGTTCCTTTTAAAGGCTCCATAGAAAACTCTTTTACTCGAGCGTCCTTTTTTAAATTACCATTAATAGTTTGCTGTGAAATCTGCGCGGTTAACGTCGCAATACCCTGAAAGCAAAATAATGCTGAAATGATAATTTTTTTGTGTAATAGTTTAATCATTGGTTAAAATTTGGGGGTTATTAATAAACAAGTGTCTTTTCTATAAAAATAAAGGCTTGCAAGTAAACAACGCATTTAAAATGTTTAGAAAACAAAAAAAGGCATTTTAACTATAAATTCCTACTTATTTTCCTTTTTTAACACATTAATTCTTATAATATAAAGTAAACTTTAAAACTGTTTTTTTTAAGCTGTTGCCTCAAATAGAGGTGTGAAATTAACTATAGGTGGACGGATTGGGAGTTTTCGCCATGAGAGTTTTAAATTTTATTGTATAAATTCGAATAACAATTATGATATTGTTTTCTCAATTGTGAGCGCATAATAATTTCAAAAACCAATCTAACACAAATTATTATTTGTCGATAACCTTAACTATACTCTTCAGTTCGAATGCTTTTTATGCAGTGCAACGGGAAAAAAAATATTGAACACCCTTTTTCCAACTGTAAAGACTTTTTCACCTGCTCTGCTGTTAGATTATTTCTATCAAAAAAAGCAGTTAGGATTCCCGTAAATCGACTGACTAAAAGAAGTTACTTTGCAAAAACTAGAAATCCAGACTTTCTTAATTCAGAAAAATCGGTGTTTTAATAGTACAAATTGTATATTTGGTTATTAATAAAGTAGAACAGCCGTCAGACTATCTATCCGAAGATGATGTGATGGGTCTTATTTTATCAAACCTACATCCGTGTTGCAAGCTATTTTACCGAAAAATCGCATAAAAAATAAAATTTAATACATAACGTTTGTTATTATATACTTGATAATGCAAAATCTTCAAAAAAAGGAGATTTAAAAATTGCTGTAAGAATTTTTGAAGTCAATACAAACTATCCTATAATTAGTTTTAAAGAAGGTGAAGGTCCATTCTATAATTTAAAGATTTTAATTTAAAATTCTTTAATCTTTAAAAAACTACAAGCTGAAAACTCAAAAAGAACTCACAAAATAATTCAACAAAATTACATAGTAAAAGTAGCTGGTAATAGCTTAATTATTAACGACACATCTTTTAAACCTAATTTTATTGATGCTTTACAACATTCTTATTTGGGAGAAATAAAAAAAGGAAAACTCACAGGAAATCATTTTTACGATGAAATAAAGTGAAGATTATAGAATTTTTAAAGTCAGATAAAATTGGAGTTTGGAGCGCAATTATAGAAAAAAAGATAACGATGGTAATTTTGTTAAAAAGGAAATAAAACACTTTTTTCCAAACAATTGGAATCAAACAATTGCAATAGAGGAGCTAAACTTCGCAGCTAATAATATTGAATTAAAACCTGGAACAAAAAACATCTATCAAGCTCGCACAACAGGAATAAAAGTTGAAATAATTGTAGTGAATGAAATTATGAAAACTATTTATCCTGTGTTAGAAATTGACGAATAAAAAAACAGCTTACATCCGCCATTTTGATATAGTTGGAATTTAGTGGAATTACCGTTTCGCTTCAACTTTTCTGAAAAGCAGAAAGTTGAAAAGTTACGAATTCTCCACCATCTCAAAGCCGCAAAACCTTACCACATTAAAAACGACCATATGATCCAATCCTATAAACAAAACCCCTTACTCCACGAAAGTTATGATACTATTATAATAGGCTCAGGAATGGGCGGCCTTGCCACTGCGGCTATTTTAGCAAAAGAAGGTCAAAAAGTACTTGTGTTAGAAAAGCACTACACGCCTGGTGGTTTTACGCATGTTTTTAAACGTAAAGGCTACGAATGGGATGTGGGAATACATTATATAGGAGAAATGCAACGCGAGACCAGCCTATTAAAAAAACTGTTTGATTATATCACTGATGGTGAATTGAAATGGGCAGATATGGGAGAAGTATACGATCGCATAGTTATAGGAGATCAGCATTTTGATTTTGTAAAAGGGGTTCAGAATTTCAAAAAACAAATGACCGCTTATTTCCCAGAGGAAGAACAAGCAGTCAATTCCTATGTAGATTTAGTTTTTAAATCCGTCAAAACAAGCAAGAACTATTACATAAGCAAAGCTATTTCGCCTATTTGGAATAGCTTATTTGGTAGCTTCCTTAAAAGACCATTTTACAAATACTCCGATAAAACAACCTATGATGTTCTTAGCTCATTAACGGCTAACGAAACCCTGATAAAGGTGCTTACTGCTCAATATGGCGATTATGGTTTGCCTCCCAAAGAAAGTAGCTTTGCCATGCATGCCGCAGTAGTGCGACATTATTTTGATGGTGGTAGTTTTCCTGTGGGAGGCTCTTCTCAAATTGTAAAAAAAGTAGATCCTGTAATAGCAGCTTCTGGCGGAACTATCTTAGTAAGTGCAGAGGTAGAAGACGTGATTATTGAAAAAAATACTGCTGTTGCTGTTCGAATGAAAGATGGTAAACTGTTTCGGGCGGCAAACATTGTCAGTAATGCCGGAATAATGACGACCTACAACAAACTACTGCCTTTAAAAACGGTAGAGAAACATCGATTTAAAGAACAGTTACAAAAAGTAAACCGATCCGTGGCGCATGTTAGTTTATACATAGGTTTAGAAGGGACGCCAGAAGAACTCAGTATTCCAAAAAGCAATTATTGGATTTACCCCAAAGATCACGATCATGACAGCTGCGTTAAAAACTATGTAGAAGATATATCCCAGGCCTTTCCTGTGGTCTACCTCTCTTTTCCTTCTGCAAAAGATCCGGATTGGTCCAATCGCTATCCCGGCAAAAGCACCATTGACGTTATTACATTAATCCCATACGAAACATTCAAAGAATGGGCTGGTACCCCATGGAAAAAAAGAGGAGACGCTTATGAAGCTAAAAAAGAAGAAATTGCGCAGCGTTTGTTAAAAGAAGTATATAAACAATTACCACAAGTAGAAGGGAAAGTAAATTGTTATGAATTATCTTCTCCCCTTACAACGCAGCACTTTGCGAATTATGAAAAAGGCGAGATTTATGGATTAGACCATAGTCCATCCCGATACAGACAATCTTTTTTAAAGCCAAAAACACCAATTAAAAACTTTTATTTAACAGGCCAAGATATTGTAACTGCCGGTGTTGGCGGCGCACTGTTCTCAGGTGTATTGTCTGTAATGGCGATTACTGGAAAAAATGTACTGAAAAAGCTATAAGCCAAGCACAACTTACAAAAGTATGCACTACAAAAACTTGTAAATGAATTACCCCGAGGCAGAGCCTCGAGGTATCGCGTTACTCGAAAGATAAACGCAATTGATTTTTGTTAAACGATTTATAAACTATTTTTTCTTCACCTTGATTTTGAATATATTTCTGAATCGCATCCTCATTTCCATATTGACCAACGGTATTCACATAATACCCACTAGTGCAAAAATTACCACCCCATAAGTTATTCTTAACTCCGGAGCGCAATCTAAAAATCTCTTTAGCTGTAATACTTTTTACAGTTCTAACAATTATTTTAACTGAAATTTTCGGAACACTTTGTATCAAAAAATGAACATGATTATCATCAGCCCCAACCTCAATAAAATGAATCTCTTAACGTTCTTATATATTTTCACATAGAGAAACCAAACTCATTTCAACAGAATCTGTCAAAATACTTCTCCTATATTTTATAGGACAAACCAAATGATAAAGCAACAAACTTTTATTATGTGGTTTGAAAATGTGTTCGCTAATCTAACAAAGATAATAATCTTTCTATTTTACCCTAAAATCCGAGGCAGAGCCCCGAGGAATTCTCCTGATTAAATAATACTCCAGCTGGAATTTATTTTATCCAAGTAAACTACGGAGGACAGCAGCAGCAATACAAGCTGATACAAAAGCAACTCTGTTCTAAGAATGGAAATCTAAACTTTTGACTTGTTATTGATTTTTTTTTCAATCCTTACATCTTTTTAGATTAGGTTTGAACTTGTGAAGCTAAGTGCCTACAAAATACCAGTGTATCGTTTTTAACAAAAAGCAGCTTATTAATAGGTATATTTTCAGTAAGTTTATAGCTCCTTTTTATAAACTACTATTATGAATCGCAACTACATAAATCCACCACATTTATCGAATGAAAAATCACTGAAGACTTTAGTCGAAAACAGAACCGTTTACAATTTAAATAATTGTGAGCTGAATCTTTTTGAAACCTATAAAGCTTCAGAATTAGTTCCTTTGAAATTTAACGACTTGGTGGTGACCAGCATGCTGAGAGGCAAAAAGGTGATGCATCTTTTTGATGAGCCAGGTTTTGAATATTTGCCTGGAGAAACTGTTGTCATTCCCTCTAATGTGGAAATGAAAATTGATTTTCCCGAAGCCACAAAAAATAATCCTACACAATGCTTAGCTTTGGCAATTGACCAACAAAAGATATCACATACACTAGATTTCCTAAATGAACGTTATCCAAAAGAAGGCAACAAGCAGTTTTGGCATTTGAATTATCAGAATTACTATTTCTATAATAATATTGAACTGGCAACAACCATCAATAAACTAATCAAAGAATGCATGAGTACATCCGTCACTAAGGATGTTTTGGCTGATTTGACTTTGCAGGAACTATTAATCCGAATTATACAGACGCAAACGGCAAAATCTATCGATGACGGTTTACATGCAGATCCCAATTCACCAATAACACAAGTACTCGATTACATACGGTTAAATTTAAGGGAAAACATCAGTCTTAAAAATTTAAGCGATATAAGCTGTATGAGTACCACTTCTTTTTATCGCTTTTTTAAAAGGGAATTAGGCATGAGTCCAATTGAATTTGTTATCAACGAAAAAATACGTTGTGCAAAAAAATTACTAAAAAACCCAAGCATACAGATAAATGAAGTATGCTATTTATCTGGTTTTGAAGACAGCAATTACTTCATCCGCTTGTTTAAAAAACACGAAGGTATTACGCCTAAACAATACCAGTTATTATACGTGAACTAAATTACTCAATGTATTTTACAGCTTCTAATGTCAACTCTTCCTCAGGAGTAAAAATCCGATATTCAATTTGAAAGGTTTTTTTCAAAGGTGTTTCTAGCGAAAATCCTCCTACTCCAAATGCATCAATTACCTTTAAAGTAAAATGGGCATGCTTCCAATACTCAAACAAATCTTTGTCAACCCAAAATTCGGTTTCTTCGATGGTTCCAATACATACATCTCCCATTCTTTGATAAAAGCCTCCTTTTTCAAAACACTGGGGTTGTGAACCTTCACAACAGCCTCCTGCCTGATAAAACATTAAATCTCCATGTTTTTCCTGTAAAATTTTAATTAATTCTATTGCTTTTTCTGTGGCATCAATTCTTTTTATCATTTTTTTAATTTAAAATAAAACCTGACAAATTATGAAATCTGCCAGGCTTACTATTAATCAACAATTTATTTTCTACTAAAAGAACCCTAATTTCTTTTTATCATATGAAATCAGCATATTTTTTGTCTGACGGTAATGTCCAAGCATCATTTTATGATTCTCGCGTCCTATACCTGATTGTTTGTAGCCTCCAAAAGGAGCACCCGCGGGATAAGCATGATATTGATTTACCCAAACACGACCAGCCTGAATCGCTCTTGGAACCTGATAAATTTCATGGGCATCACGTGTCCAAAGTCCTGCACCCAAACCGTACATGGTATCATTTGCAATAGCAATGGCCTCTTCAGTTGTTTTAAAAGTAGTTACTGCCAGTACCGGTCCGAAAATTTCTTCCTGAAAAATACGCATTTTATTATTCCCTTTGAAAAGTGTTGGTTGAATATAATATCCACCATCTAAATCACCCCCAAGATTTTTTACATCACCACCTATTAATAACTCGGCACCTTCTTCCTTACCAAGTTTTATGTAAGATAATATTTTTTCTTTTTGTACCAATGAGGCCTGTGCGCCCATCATAGTTGTTTTGTCTAATGGATGTCCCATTTTAATTGCCCCAGTTCTTTCAATTACTCTTGCAATAAATTTATCGTAAATATCCTCATGTACTAGAAGTCTGGAAGGACAAGTACAAATTTCACCTTGATTTAAGGCAAACATTACCGCTCCTTCTATTGCTTTATCAAAGAAATCATCATCGGCATCTCCAACAGACTTCATGAAAATATTCGGTGATTTACCACCTAATTCTAACGTCACAGGAATAATATTTTCAGTGGCATACTGCATTACTAAACGTCCCGTTGTTGTGGAACCTGTAAAAGCAGCTTTTGACACTTTTTTGTTTGTTACCAAAGCTCTACCTAGTTCCGCTCCAAAACCATTGACAATATTTATCACTCCAGGAGGTAGAATATCCCCAATCAATTCCATTAACACAAGAATTGAAATTGGTGTGCTCTCCGCAGGTTTTAAAACTACTGTGTTTCCGGCAGCAAGTGCAGGTGCCAGTTTCCAAATAGCCATTAGAATAGGGAAATTCCAAGGTATAATTTGTGCTATAACTCCCAAAGGTTCGCTTAATGCTATAGAAACAGTTTGTGAATCTAGTTCAGCAATCGAACTTTCCTCAGCGCGAATTACCCCAGCAAAATACCTGAAATGATCTATTGCCAAAGGAATATCTGCAGCTAATGTTTCACGGACTGCTTTACCGTTATCAACAGTTTCGACTATGGCAATATACTCTAGGTTATCTTCCATAACCTGTGCAATCTTATTCAATAGATTACTTCGTTCAGTAGCAGAAGTTTTTCCCCAACTTTGAAATGCCTCATGTGCCTTATCCACAGCCAAATCCAAATCCGCTTTGGTTGAATGTGCGGCCCTAGTGAATACTTTTCCATCAATAGGTGAAATTACATCAAAATATTGACCACCGATAGGTGCTACAAATTTTCCGCCTATATAATTATCATACGTTGCCTTAAACTCAGGTCTTTGTGCTATGTCGTTCATCTTATCAAGTTTTAATTTAATCAAATGTAGCTTTAACAAAATGATAGAGATAGCATTATTCGTTCAACTAATAGCATAAATTTTTCATATCTATTTTTTTAACATTATATTATTGTTTTATTCGCAAATATTTTTTTAATTTTTTATTAAAAAAATATTTTAAATACGTCGGTTACCTAGCATAATAAATGTCCTAAAAAACCAAATAAATTGTTTCTTACTACAAACTGCAATCCTTATATTTGCAGTCTTATTAAAAATGACAGATGAAAATATCTTACAATTGGTTAAAACAATTCATTAAAATAGATTGGGATTCAGAAAAAACGGCAGCTTTGCTTACCGATTTAGGTTTAGAAGTGGAAGTAGTTGAAAAATACCAATCAGTAAAAGGCGGATTAAAAGGCATCGTAGTCGGACATGTCCTAACTTGTATTCCTCATCCCGATGCCGATAGACTAAAATTAACAACTGTAGATATAGGCAATGCAGCACCAATACAAATCGTTTGTGGAGCAGCCAATGTCGATGCAGGACAAAAAGTACCTGTAGCAACAATTGGGACTATACTGTATGACAAAGAAGGTGCTCCTTTTACCATTAAAAAAGGAAAAATTAGAGGACAGGAAAGCCACGGAATGATTTGTGCCGAAGACGAACTAGGCCTTGGGCAAAGTCATGATGGAATTATGGTCCTTGACGATTCGTTAATCCCAGGAACAGCTGCTGCAGCTGTTTTCAAAATTGAAAACGACGAAGTATTCGAAATTGGGTTAACCCCTAACCGCGCGGATGCTATGAGCCATTTAGGAACTGCTCGCGATTTAAGAGCAGGTCTAATGCGAAATGGCATCAATGTAGAATTTATTACTCCTTCGGTGAGTAATTTTAGAATAGACATGAGAACGCTGAAAATAGATACCGTTATTGCCGAACCTAAACTGGCGCCAAGATATTGCGGCGTAACTATTTCAGGTATTACAGTAAAACCCTCTCCAAAATGGCTACAGGATCGATTAAAGGCCATTGGACTGAACCCTAAGAATAATATAGTTGATGTTACTAATTATGTTTTACATGACTTAGGACAACCTTTGCATGCCTTTGACGCCTTAAAGATAAACGGAAAAATAATTGTAAAAACAGTACCATCTGGCACTAAGTTTACTACTCTGGATGATGTCGAACGTACGCTGCATGAAGAAGACTTAATGATTTGTGATGAAAAAGGACCTTTGTGTATAGCAGGAGTTTTTGGAGGTAAAAACTCCGCTGTATCAGAACACACCACATCCATATTCTTGGAAAGTGCCTACTTCAACCCTGTAAGCATAAGAAAAACAGCAAAAAGACATCAATTAAATACAGATGCTTCTTTCCGTTTTGAAAGAGGAATAGATCCTACAATAACAGCGTACGCTTTAAAACGAGCAGCTCTATTAATTCAAGAAGTAGCTGGCGGCGAAATTACATCTGACTTGAGTGATATTTATCAGAAGAAAATAGAAGATTTCTCTGTGTTTTTAAATTTTGCAAATGCCGCAAAAATTATTGGTCAAGAAATTCCAAAAGATACCATAAAGCAAATTTTAGTTTCGCTAGATATAAAAGTAAATAGCATTTCAGAATACGGATTAGGTTTGACTATTCCGTCCTATCGTGTTGACGTGCAAAGAGAAATTGACGTAATTGAAGAAATCTTAAGAGTTTACGGATACAATAACATCAGCTTTTCGAAAAAACTAAATGCTACGATTTCAAATTCTCCAAGAAATGAAGATTATAAACTACAAAATATAGTTGCTTCACAGTTGAATTCGCAAGGATTTCATGAAATGATGGCTAACTCATTGACAACGGCATCTTATGTAAAGCTCTCTGACGCACTTAAGGAAGAACACAATGTCACCATGCTTAATCCTTTGAGTAATGATTTAGCGACAATGCGACAATCCCTACTGTTTTCAGGACTGGAAGCCATTTCCTATAATATAAATCGTAAAAATGGGGATTTAAAATTATTTGAATTTGGGAAGACCTATCATAAGTTTCTATCTGGATTTGAAGAACACAAACATTTGACTTTATTAGTTTCAGGAAACAGAAACAAAGAAAGCTGGACCACTGAGCAAAGACCTTCTGATTTCTTTATGTTTAAAGGACATGTAGATGCTGTTCTGGCTCGATTTGGTATACAAAAAACACAAAATAGTGCCGTTACTTCAGATATTTTTTCGGAAGGAATTGCTATAGGAACTGGTCATAATACATTGGTAGAATTTGGAGTGGTTAAGAAATCATTATTGAAACATTTTGGAATAAAACAGGAAGTGTTTTATGCTGATTTTAACTGGGACCATATCATAAAGGCGCTGTCAGGCAAAATAAAATTCACTGACATTCCTAAATATCCAGAAGTTCGTAGAGATTTAGCCTTGCTAATCGATCA
>JBLIKQ010000097.1:0-9604 GCA_047635475.1 Porticoccaceae bacterium | reverse complement strand
TTTAAAAATATAATAACCCCTGAAGATAAATTTGCTTTTACCATTTGCAACCCCCCTTTTCACAGTTCTCAAGAAGAAGCTACAAAAAGCAGCTTAAGAAAAGTAAATAATTTAGAAAATACAAAAACAACCAAGCCAGTATTAAATTTTGGCGGCCATAATGCAGAATTATGGTGTGAAGGTGGAGAGCTCGGTTTCATTACCCAAATGATTTATGAAAGTGCCAAATATCCTCTACAATGCTTATGGTTCACTACCCTAGTATCTAAACAATCGCATCTATCGAGCATCTATAAAACGTTAAACAAAGTAAACGCTGTTGAGGTAAAAACAATTGACATGGCTCAAGGCCAAAAAAACAGCCGGATAATTGCTTGGACATTCTTAAGTGAATCTCAACAGAAAGAATGGAAATTTGAATAGATAGAGTAAAATAGTCTGTCTCCCGACCAACTTCTAAACGTCATATCAAGTCTAATTTTAAAAATTAATAGTCATCCAAATGGACTGTATTAGTTTTTGAAACTAGACTTTTTCTATATAATAAGGAATGCCTCTAGCTAGTATCACTTTTTACAAGGAAGCATCACACAATTAATTAAGATTCAACTACCACAAGTAAAACAGAAAAAACAAATAGACGAATCTGATTTGTAGAAAAAACCATCATGCTTAGCATGGTGGTTTTTTTTTTAGAATAATGACCCACGTAGAATAGTTATAATCTTCGTAACTTTGCATTTCTAAAAACTTTGTCACTTAATACAAATGAATTTCCAAGTAGTTTCAGATTACCTACCTAAAGGCGACCAGCCGCAAGCCATTGAAAAACTAACACAAGGTATAATTGATGGGGAACAGTTCCAGAACTTATTAGGAGTCACCGGTTCCGGTAAAACATTTACAGTGGCCAATGTTATCCAGGAAGTACAAAGACCTACATTAGTTTTAGCTCATAACAAAACTTTAGCGGCTCAATTATATTCTGAATTCAAGCAATTTTTCCCAAATAATGCGGTAGAATATTTTGTTTCCTATTACGATTATTATCAACCAGAAGCATTCATGCCTGTTACGGGCGTCTTTATTGAAAAGGATTTATCCATCAATGAAGAACTAGAGAAAATGCGAATGTCAACAACTGCTTCATTACTTTCCGGACGGAGAGATATTTTAGTCGTGGCATCGGTTTCCTGTTTGTACGGTATTGGAAACCCAGTCGAATTTCAGAAAAACTTAATCCCAATAGAAAAGGGACAAATCATTTCCCGAACCAAATTATTGCATCAATTAGTGCAAAGTTTATACTCTAGAACCGAAGCCGATTTTAATCCTGGAAGTTTCAGAATAAAAGGAGACACAGTAGATGTTTATCCTAGTTATGCTGATGAGGCATATCGCATCCATTTCTTTGGGGATGAAATTGAAGAAATAGAATCATTTGATGTAAAAACAGCTGCAGTAACAGAAAAATTCGAAAAACTGACTATCTATCCAGCCAATATGTTTGTGACATCTCCAGATGTGTTGCAAGGAGCAATCTGGGAAATTCAACAAGATTTAGTAAAACAAGTCGATTATTTCAAGGAGATAGGAAAACAGCTCGAAGCGAAACGACTAGAAGAAAGAACTAATTTCGATTTAGAAATGATTCGGGAATTAGGATATTGCTCCGGAATTGAAAATTACTCTCGTTACCTCGACGGAAGATTACCGGGAACAAGACCCTTTTGTCTACTAGATTATTTTCCGAAAGATTATTTGATGGTGGTTGACGAAAGTCACGTGACCCTTTCTCAAGTAAAAGCCATGTACGGAGGTGACCGTAGCCGAAAAGAAAATCTGGTGGAATACGGTTTCCGACTTCCTGCTGCGATGGATAACCGTCCGTTGAAATTTGAGGAATTTGAAACGATGCAAAACCAAGTGATTTATGTGTCAGCAACTCCAGCAGATTATGAATTGCAAAAAACAGAAGGTGTTGTGGTGGAACAAGTGATCCGTCCCACCGGATTATTAGACCCCGTAATTGAAATCCGCCCAAGCCTAAATCAAATTGATGATTTAATCGAAGAAATTCAAGTTCGTTGTGAATTGGATGAACGTGTTTTGGTTACTACTCTAACTAAAAGAATGGCAGAGGAATTAGCAAAATACCTAACTAAGGTCAATATTCGCTGCCGTTATATCCATTCTGATGTGGATACATTAGAACGAATTGAAATCATGCAAGACTTGCGTAAGGGAATATTTGATGTATTAATTGGAGTAAACTTACTTCGTGAGGGCCTTGACTTACCAGAGGTATCGCTAGTAGCAATTCTGGATGCGGATAAAGAGGGCTTCTTACGCAGCCATCGTTCTTTGACACAAACCATTGGCCGTGCTGCCAGAAACCTAAATGGAAAAGCCATAATGTATGCTGACAAAATTACAGCCAGTATGCAAAAGACCATCGACGAAACCGATTATCGCAGAACTAAGCAAATTAGTTTTAATGTAGCTAACAATCAGGTGCCTCAAGCCCTGAACAAAAAAATTGAAAGCGCATTTACTAAAAATCCTTTAGCGGACTACGAACTAGGATTAACACTTAATGCTGCGGCAGAAGCAGAAACCGAATATTTATCAAAAGAAGAAATTGAAAAGCGCATCCGTGAAAAGCGAAAATCAATGGAAAAAGCTGCAAAAGATTTAGATTTTATGCAAGCTGCGAAACTACGTGATGAAATAAAAATATTGCAAGGACAGCTGAATTAACGAATTGTCGTTCCTAATATTCAAGACAAATGCGCAATAAATCTCTAATTTCAAATAGCTTTTAGCTCTATAGTTTTCTTCCTAAACACTTTCAAATTCACTAAAATAATCTACATTTGTTTGTAGATTATTTCTCATAATTTAACAATAACTTATAGTCACTTGAAATATCATTTATTCTTTTTTATTTTACTCGGGCATATTTCATTTGCTTCAGCCCAATCCACAAAAGATGATTTGATCAGCTATGAAATAGAAAACTCCAGCGATATTATTAAACCGAATATCTTATCCAACCACCCGCTCGGGATGTATATTTCCAGAATAAATCATAATTTCAAAGTTCGCTCTTCTAACAAATACTCTTTTTCGTTTGACATTTCAAGTGCAAATGTGATGCTGCCTTATTTAAAAGCCTATTATTTAACAAACCCTGATGATAGAGAACTTGCTAAAAGTTTTCCTTTGAAAAATAGAGCCCAACAGTTTGATCTCAATACTGTCCCTACAGAAACCAAAGAATTTATCGCAGATGGCATTATTAGATCCTATAAATTTACTTTTTCATTGCCTCTGTCAGTTAATCATGAAATTACTTTCGGCATACGCTCGTATTCCTTAGACAAAGGAACTTACCCCTTTTCAATATTTACTTCTGATAAATCTATTGAGTGGTTTCATAGCAACATAGCTGGAGGACAAGACCCATTCTCCAGACGTTACTATGGCCTAAACAAGGCAAAAATATCTTATCGAGACGAAAACAACAACTTTATAACAATGAATAATGGAGACTTCAAGATCCCAGGAATTGAACTGAACTATTTTTACTACCCTACATTAGGGATGAACAAAAAACATAAAGTATACTTGAATTTCGGCACTCATCTAGGAATAAATACTTCGAGCTACAATCCCGTCGCTGACCTTGGGTTCTCTTCATCCGCAATAAAGAAAATACTCATTAAAGATCAAAGCCTTTTGACTATAGGTCTTAGCGCAGCTGCATTGCGGCAAAGGTTGATAAAATTTGGAGACAGAGTAAACATAAGTAATCAACCTTTTCTATATAGTTTTGAAGGACTAATTAATTACAAAAAAAAACTTAGAAATGATAATTATATTTCTTACGGAGTCAATTTTGCTTTGCAAACATCCTACAACAAAAAGAATGATTATGATTATATCATTTTAACTACAGAAACAACTAGACCACATTGGCACCAAACCTTCACCCATTTATATAAAAGCCTAGAAGGATGGAGTTTTATTTGTGCTTATTCAGTTAAACAATTCTCTTATTTTGTTTCGGTAAGAGAAGATCTTCGCTTGGACAATGCACCTGATTTACAGACTGGCTTTGGAGTAAAAATATCTTTGAAGAAATAAATATTACAAATCAATACAGATTTCTAAAGAGAAACCATTTTAAGGTCACCATCAAAAATGCAGCTAATTGCGCTCTTCTTTAAAAATGCGCATTAAAACATCCGCTGAAATAATTGCTTTTGGAGATTTTTCTATCTTTTTTAAAATTCGTTTGCTTAGCCCGGAATTCAATCCCATCCTGATGGCAATTTCTTTAATGGTAGCTGATTCTTTTAGATGCAGCGTTGCATCACAATGCATCAAAACCGCCAATCTGTAAAATTGCTGGACGCGCAGAAAATCAGTTCTTATGGGCAACTTGGGTAACTCTTGATAAAACAAATCATTAAAACCTCCTTTTTCAATATTCAGTTCATTCGCTATCCGAAACAAAAATTCATATTCTCTTTTCTGCAAATGGCCGTCAACAGTAGAAAATGCAATCATTTCTAAAAGTAAGCTCTTTTTTTCTTCGTATGTATTCATCAAATTATTAATTTTAGTAAAAATATAATTTTTATAATGAAAACCATAAGTCTTGCAAATGATTAAACAATTTACTTTGGTTCTTCTATTTTTTTATTATTAGAAAAAACAGAACAAAACCAAGCCGCGATTGAAAACAATATTTCTATTTTACTATTAAATCGGCTATATTATAGGTCTCAAAAAAATTGGGGTTCTCTGACAAAAAATTATTTATTTTCAAATACGAAGTGTACGCTTATATGCATGATGCCCAACATCTATTTGACTATAAAATATCTTCTCAAAGGTTTTGATATACTGCTAACGAACTATTTAGCATCAGCGCATTTGTTCAACAAGAAATATTAAACTATCACTTTATACCTCCGACTAATTATGGAACTGATATTAAGAGCGTTCGAGCTTAAGTTAAAACATACATTTACCATTTCAAGAGAATCAATAGACGTGCAGCCCTCTTTGATCGTGGAATTAAGAAGTGACGGAATTTCGGGTTATGGAGAAGCAACCTCAAATCCTTATTACAAAACCACGGTTCCTGCGATGATGCACGATTTAAACAAAATTCGTTCCATTGTCCAATCAACCACAGATGAAACTCCCGAGGCCTTCTGGGCAAAAATACAGCCTTATTTAAAAGAAGATATGTTTGCATTATGTGCTTTAGACATGGCTTATACCGATTTGTATGCCCGGAAAAAAAGAAAGAAACTTTATGAACTTTGGCAGTATACGATCGATAAAAATCCGTTAACGGATTATACTATCGGCATCGCTTCGATAGAGAAAATGCTTTCTAAAATGAAGGAATTGCCATGGCCTATTTACAAAATCAAATTAGGAACCCATGAAGACATAGAAATTGTAACGGAACTTCGAAAACATACTGATGCCATTTTCAGGATTGACGCGAACTGTGGCTGGGGAGTCGAAGAGACCATTAAGAATGCTATTGTATTAAAAAAACTAGGCGTAGAATTCTTAGAGCAACCCATGAAAGCAGATGATTGGGAAGGACACAAAGAAGTATTCAAGCATTCAGTTTTACCTATCATAGCAGATGAAAGTTGCATTTTAGAAGAAGACGTAGCCAGATGTCACAATCATTTTCATGGCGTCAATATCAAACTAGTAAAATGTGGTGGGCTAACCCCAGGAAGAAGAATGATTCAGCAAGCAAAAGCACTTGGTCTGAAAACGATGATTGGTTGTATGACTGAATCATCAGTTGGGATATCTGCGATAGCACACTTACTCCCCCAATTGGATTACGTAGATATGGATGGTACCTTGCTACTTTCAGAAGATATTGCAACTGGAGTAGCCATAAAGGACGGATTTGTATCCTATTCCGAATTAAACGGCACCGGAGTTACTTTAAAAAAGCTATAAATGAAGGTTAATAAGTTGCCCAATCGAATCACTGAAATAGATCATGATGACTATTTGTATTTTGGCGGGACTGCCTACTAAGGCTTAGCGACCAACACCGATTTTCAAAACATTCTCATAAAAAACATTCTACTCTGGGGAAGTTCTTATGGGAGCTCCAGAAACGCAAACATTAAGTTGACTGCTTACAAAAATAGCCAACATTTTCTGGCTAAATTTATAAAAGCTGAAGCTACTCTCACAGTAACATCTGGAATGTTGGCCGGAAAAATAGTACTAGCAACCTTAAGCTCTGAAACCGACTACTTTTTTCATTTTCCCAACACACACTACAATTAAAACTCTTACTAGCCACCCTTTCTTTATTGGAACAGAACTAAACCCACGACTTTTAGATAAACTAAAGGATAAAATAACAATCTTGACGGACTCCTTCACTTCCTTCAAAATCAAAGAGATTGACCTTTCTTTTCTTAAATTGATTCCAAATAATAAAGAAATTACCTTAGTTATTGACGAATCGCACTCACTTGGAATAGTAGGCGCAAATGGCTGTGGCATTTATTCCTCTATCAATTCCAAAGAAAATCATACTGGCGTCTTTGGGTAAAGCAATTGGGTTAACTGAAGGTGTGATTGTAAGTGATTCTGAATTTATAAAGCAAATTGCAAAAAACGAATCTTTGTGTCAAATGCCGGAATGAACCCCGCTTTTGCCCAAACAATACCCTACGCCGGGCAAATCTATATTCGCCAACATCGAAAACTAAAAGACAATTTAGAATATCTCAGTAACCAATTATTAGAATCAAAAGCCTACTCTTTTAATAAGGACTACCTCATTAATTATCCTGGACATGAAAATAGTGCTGAAACTTTCGCTACCAATAAAATAATAATTACAAATTTTAAATACCCAACGGCAACTGAGGATTTAAACCGAATTGTAATTACAGCTAATCACAGGAAAGAAGATTTGGATAAAATAATTCACCTTCTTAACCACAACTAATTCAAAATTCAAAATTGGTGCACAAATACTTTAAAAACGTACCTTTGTAAAAAATTAGAATATGATGACAAATAACGATATCTTCAAAAAACTCCGCGTAGCTTTAATGTTGCGTGATGACCAAATAGTTGAAATATTGGAATTAGTGGATTTTAGAATCACTAAATCCGAACTGGGTGCTTTTTTCCGTGACGAGAAACATGAAAACTATATGGAATGTGGTGACCAGGTTTTACGTAACTTCTTAAATGCTTTAGTTATTCATTTACGTGGAACAAAGGAAAATCCTAAAAATCCAAATGATGTTTTAGCAAAACATAAAGCTCAAATTCCAGCGAGAGAAGGAGCGAAAGAAAGACCTGAATTTAAAGCTAAACCTAGGGACGAAGAAAAGGCCAGAGGTGACCAAAGACCTTCCAAATCGAATTCAGCTACTAAAAAACCTTCCAAAAAACAATACCCAAAGGGAAATGCAAAAGTGCAGGTAGTAGAAAAAGTAAAATACAATTTCGGTAAGGATAAAAAATAGTTATAGTATGAAGACAGCTTTAATGATAGGGAGTACAGGTTTAATAGGTTCCCACTTATTGGAACTTCTATTACACAGCAACGACTATGAAAAAGTAATTACTTTCGTGAAAAGGGATACTGGAATAAAGCATCCAAAGTTGACACAACATATTGTTGATTTTGACAAACCAGAAACCTATAAAGATTCTATCACAGGAGATGATTTCTTTTGTACCATTGGAACAACAATAAAAAAAGCAGGAAGTAAAGAAGCATTTAGAAAAGTTGATTTTGAATACCCAAGTCAGTTTGCTTCTTTTGCCGCTCAAAATAAAGTCAAGCAATTTCTGATTGTTTCGTCACTAGGAGCTGATCTAAACTCTGGAAATTTTTATCTAAAAACAAAAGGAGAAATCGAAGCTATTCTTAGAGATTCTAGTTTCGAAAGCGTTTCCGTATTGCAACCTTCGCTATTATTAGGGAATCGAACTGAATTTAGATTAGGTGAAAAAATAGGCGCTATTTTTATGAAAAGTTTCTCGTTTCTATTTCTTGGAAAGTTAAAAAAATACAAGCCTATTGAAAGCAATGCTGTTGCAAAAGTACTATTAAAAGTTGCTCAAAGAAACGACAAAGGCTTCAAAAAATATGAGTCCGATACAATACAGCTGATAGCAAGTTAATAAAAGTCATTTTTTTTATTTTATTACCACAATAAAAAATCCTGTTCACCGAGGCGAACAGGATTTTTACATATATAACTTTTTCTAATTAAGAAAGTGCTGCCGTTACTTGATCAGCTGCTTCTTGAAATTCAACAGCAGATAAAATTGGCATTCCTGAATTATCAATTAATTCTTTTGCGATAGCTGCATTAGTACCTTGTAAACGAACAATGATTGGCACATTTATAGCATCACCCATGTTCTTGTAAGCATCAACTACTCCTTGCGCTACACGGTCACAACGAACGATACCTCCAAAAATATTAATCAAAATTGCTTTAACGTTTGGATCTTTTAAAATAATACGGAAAGCAGTTTCAACACGTTTTGCATCTGCAGTTCCACCTACGTCAAGGAAGTTTGCAGGCTCAAAACCAGCATACTTAATTAAATCCATAGTCGCCATTGCTAATCCAGCTCCGTTAACCATGCATCCTACAGTACCGTCAAGGTCAACGTAGTTTAATCCCACTTCTTTAGCTTCTACTTCGATTGGGTTCTCCTCACGGATATCACGCATGTCAGCATATGCTTTTTGTCTGTATAAAGCATTATCATCGATATTTACTTTAGCATCTACCGCCATAATTTTATTATCAGATGTTTTTAAAACCGGGTTTATTTCAAACATTGATGCATCAGATCCAATATATGCATTGTATAGAGAATCGATAAATTTTACCATCTCTTTGAAAGCGTTTCCAGAAAGACCCAAGTTAAAGGCTATTCTTCTTGCTTGAAAACCTTGTAATCCCACAGAAGGATCAATTTCCTCAGTAAAGATTAAATGAGGTGTATGTTCTGCCACTTCTTCAATATCCATTCCACCTTCAGTAGAATACATAATCATATTACGTCCTGTAGCTCTATTTAATAATACAGATACATAAAACTCAGAAGTTTCACTTTCACCAGGATAATAAACATCTTCAGCTACTAAAACTTTGTGTACTTTTTTACCTTCAGCAGAGGTTTGAGGAGTAACTAATTGCATTCCGATAATTTGTTCTGCAACTTCTTCTACTTGTTGAATATTTTTAGCAAGCTTCACTCCACCACCTTTTCCACGTCCACCTGCATGAACTTGGGCTTTAATTACGTACCAACTGGTTCCCGTTTCGGCAGTTAATTGTTTTGCAGCAGCAACTGCTTCTACCGCATTATTAGCTACAATTCCGCGTTGAATGCGAACGCCATAACTAGCTAAAATTTGTTTTCCTTGATATTCGTGTATGTTCATAATATAGAATTTGTCTGGATTCTGAATTTATTTCAGAATATAAGTGGCACAAAAATAGCAAAATTCATCTAAAAAGAGAAATCTTTTGCGCTTTTAAAAAGGGATATC
>JBLIKQ010000096.1:0-9706 GCA_047635475.1 Porticoccaceae bacterium | reverse complement strand
CGGGAACGATTAGCAAAGGTCTTTTTAAAGCAAATGCTAACAGTACAGACCCAAAGCTGACTTTTGATTTAGTGAGTAGTGGAAGCTTTGAGGACAAGTACCCTAGCGGAAAAATTAAATTAAATATCGATATCGCTGACTTAGACAAGTTGAATTTGCATGCTGGACCTATGAAAATAAGAGCAGTGGTGGATGCTGATATTCAGTCTGCCAATCTGGATTATCTAAATGGAAAAATCAACATCAGTAATTTGACAATTGCTGATGCAAATGAGCAGTATGTGATGGATTCCATAACGCTAATTGCCCGCTCTACAAAGGATAGCAGTAATCTATCCTTAAAATCACAAGTCTTAAACGCCGAACTAAGAGGAAAATACAAACTCACAAAAATAGCTGCGGCAATATCAAATTCGCTTGCAAATTATTATGACAGAAATTCGTCCTCTAAAAAACGAAACTTTGAGAAACAACAATTGGAATTCAAAGTTGGAATAACAAACAACCCTATTCTACTTAAATTAATTCCAGAAATAAAAAGCCTCGAAGCTATTTCCATTTCAGGAGGCTACAATTCAGTCAATGACTCCATTGTCTTTGATGCGGTAATTCCGAAAATAGTCTATGGCGAAAATACCATTACCAGTGCCTTAATGAGCTTGGAAACAAAGGACAAAGCTTTAGTATACAATATTATGGTTGACGACATCCAGAATAAACTGATTCAGTTGCCTAACACCTCTGTTTCTGGAAAAGTTCAAAACAATACTGTAGACTACAGCTTGCTTATAAAAGATTTGAAAGATAAAGAACGGTATCAGGTTGCGGGAACACTAAAGGCCTCAAAAGGATCTAGTGAAATCAGCTTGGATCCAAAAAATCTAGTACTCAATTATGAATCTTGGAAAATCGCTTCCGATAATCTGCTGCGTTTTGGGAGAATGGCAATCTATGCCGATAATTTTGCATTAAGCAAGCAAAACAGTAAAATTTCGATACAGTCACAATCAGTAAATTCGAATGCTCCTATAGCGGTCGACTTCAAAAATTTTAAAATTGAGACTATTACCAGTATGTTCGAAAAAAACGATTTCCAACTTAACGGAAATATTAATGGAACCGCTTTAGTAAAAAACGCAAACGTATATCCTCTTTTTACTTCTGACTTGACTATTGATAATTTTGCTTTTAAAAAAGATACTGTTGGGACTGTCCATATCCAAGTAGACAATATCGTAGATAACCGCTATAATACTATAGTTACAATAACGGGTCAGGGCAATCAAGTAAACCTAGATGGCACTTATACAGCTGGTACTGGGACTCTGGATATGAACCTAGATATTAAAAAACTTCAACTAAATAGTGTTCAGGGCTTTAGCATGGATCAGTTAAAAGAAAGTACTGGCTTTATTACTGGTACATTTAAAATATCAGGAACTACGGATCAGCCAAAAGTATTTGGTGATTTGCAATTTAACGAAGTGGGATTCAAAGTGGCTCAACTTAATTCTGTATTTAAGTCTTTAAACGATAAAATATCCTTTACAAACGATGCCATTACTTTTGATCGTTTTGTTATCAAAGATGAAAAAGACAACGATCTGGTCATCAACGGAAAAATAGACAGTCAAAATTTCAATAATTTTGGTTTTGACCTTACGCTCGATGCCGTTAATTTTAAAGCTGTCAATTCTAAGGAAGCAGACAATGATTTGTATTATGGAGAAATGTATCTGGACAACCATTTAAAAATTGGCGGAGACTTCAACAGTCCTTCGATTGATGGAACCATAAAAGTAAATAAAGATACTAAATTCGCCATCGTTCTTCCACAATCTGACCCTTCCATTGCTGATCGAGAAGGAATTGTAGAATTTATTGACCAAGACAATCCTTCAATGATTGAAACAGTAGCGGTAGACGAATCGTTGAGTCTAACTGAGATAACCGGATTCAATGCCTCTGTTACTATCGAAGTGGACAAAGAAGCTGAATTATCAATTGTTATAGACCGGGCTAATGGAGACTTTTTAAAACTGAAAGGAGAGGCGCAATTAACTGGCGGCATTGATCCTTCAGGGAAGACCACTTTAACGGGAAGATATGAGTTGAAGCAAGGCAGTTATGAAATGAATTTCAATATGATCAAACGAAAGTTTGACATCAAAAGCGGCAGTTATATCCTATGGACGGGAGAACCAATGAGTCCAGAAATCAATATCACTGCCATCTATAGAAATGAGGCGGCACCAATTGATTTAGTTGGGGACCAACTGGGAAGTGTCACGGCTTCGGTTAGGAATACGTACAAACAAGAAATTCCGTTTGAAACCGAGTTGCAAATGAAGGGCGAACTAATGAAACCAAGCATCTCTTTTGATATTATTTTGCCAGAAGGTAATAATAGCGTTTCAACTGAGATAATAAATACCACCCAAGCAAAATTAGCGCAATTGCGCCAGCAAGCTGATGAATTAAACAAACAAGTTTTTGCCCTCTTGCTACTAAATCGCTTTATAGGAGAAAATCCTTTTGCTAGCGAATCAGGAAGTAGTTCCGTTTCGTCTATCGCTAGGGAAAGTGCCAGCAAAATCCTATCGCAACAGCTCAACAATTTGGCAGCTGATTTAATTAGCGGTGTCGAGCTCAATTTTGATTTGCAATCTTCTCAAGATTATACTACTGGAAAACTAGAAAACAAAACAGATTTGAATGTTGGTATCTCTAAAAAACTGCTAAATGATCGCTTGAAGATAACTGTGGGAAGCAACTTTGGACTTGAAGGACCGCAACAAAAAAACCAAGAGGCCAGCACCATTGCGGGTGATGTATCAGTGGAGTACCAAATTTCAAAAGACGGAAGATATAAAGTAAGGGCCTATCGATTAAACAAATATCAGGTAGCACTGCAAGGACAGGTTATTGAAACAGGAATTGCATTCGTAATGACATTAGACTACAATAAATTCAAAGAATTATTTCAAAGTGCAAAAATCAAAAAGGGAAAAACAAACTAAAATAACGAACATCCCAACTAGAAATCTGATGAAAATTTACCCTCTATTCTATTTACTTTTTATGCTGTTATTTGTGGTATCCTGCAGTGGCACAAGAAACCTGCCCGAAGGAGAACTACTTTATGTTGCTGCGAAAGTAAAAGTAGAAGGAAATGAAACTCCAAAAAAAGAACGTAAAGCCTTAAAAGCGGACTTGCAGGAACTTGTGAGACCTAAACCAAATTCATCCTTTTTGGGCTTTCGACCAAAATTAGTTATTTACAAGCTGGCGGGTACTCCAAAAAAACAAAAAGGATTTCGGTATTGGTTGAAAACCAAAGTGGGAGAAGCAGCTGTCTATTATAGTAAGGTAGATTTAGAGTACAACAAAAAGGTTTTGCAAAACTTCGTGGAAAACCACGGTTACTTCAACAGCAGAAGCACCGCTGATTCAACCCGCAGCGGTAATAGAGCCACAGCTAACTACACAGTTATTCCTAAAAGCCAATACAAAATTAGAGAGGTTAAATTTCCAGAAGATTCGACAGTGCTCTCCTCTGCAGTAGCCAAAACCATAAACAAAAGTTTGTTAAAAAGAGACCAAGGATACAGCCTTGACGTGATAAAAGAAGAGATAGCTCGAATTGATGTCCGACTGAAAGAAGAAGGCTTTTATTATTTCAACGGGGATTACCTGAAAGTTCAGGTTGACAGTACCGTTGCGGACCATCAGGTAGATTTGCTTGTAAAGCTTAAAAGAGAAACTCCAGAATTATCGAAAATTCAATATAGAATTAACAATATCATTGTATACCCTAATTATTCCATTAGTTCTGACAGTCTGATAGAAAATCCTGCAGCCACTAGCACGTACAAAGATTTTACGATCATCGATTCTGAAAACTTGTTTAAACCCCAAATTTTTGATCGAAGCTTATATTTCAAAAAAGGGGACTTTTATAACCGGTCAAATCACAATCTATCCTTAAATAGATTGGTTAATCTAGGTACTTTTAAGTTTGTTAAAAACCAATTTAAAGTCGCTGACACCACAGGAAATTATTTGGATGCTTATTATTACTTGACTCCATTAGCTAAAAAATCAATTCGGGTTGAAGTTCTAGCCAAAACCAATTCAGCAAACTATACCGGTACGGAACTCAATATAAACTGGAGCAATCGAAATGTTTTTAAGGGAGCGGAACTGCTTACTATATCAGCCTTTGGTGGTACTGAAGTACAGGTTTCTGGGCTCAATAATGGTTTTAATGTGTATCGCATAGGTACCGAAGCGAATTTAGTTTGGCCTAGAATTGTATCGCCTTTTAAATTTAAATCTTCCAGTGCTTTTGTTCCTAAAACGAAAGCGACCCTGGGATATGAGTTCCAAAATAGAACAAAACTTTATTCCCTACAAACATTCAAAGGCTCTTTTGGCTACTTGTGGAAGGAAAATCTACATGAGGAACAGCTACTGAATATTACCGAAATCACCTATGCTAGTCCTCAAAACCTGACTTCTTTATATCAGCAACAAATTCTTGCTAATCCCTCACTTGAAAAAGTGATACAGAAGCAATTAATTTTTGGCCCCTCCTACTCCTATACCTTCACTAATACTATGGAAAATAATAGAAAGAACAGTTTTTATTACAAAGCAAGTATTGACATTGCGGGGAACCTATACGGTCTGGTGAGCGGTGCAAATATTAAAAAGGCAGACACCGTAAAAGTATTCAGTGTGCCTTTTAGTCAATTTGTAAAAATAGAGAATGAATTTAGGCATTATTTAAAATTAGGTAAAGAATCTGTGTTAGCTAGCCGAATAATAGCAGGTGCAGGTTTTGCTTACGGTAATTCAGATGATATGCCTTTTATTAAGCAATTTTTTAACGGGGGTACTAGCAGTATCAGAGCCTTTAGAGCCCGTTCCATAGGTCCAGGAAGTTTTGACGGTTCAATAGCGGCAACCGCCTTTTTGCCGGATCAATCTGGGGATTTAAAATTAGAGTTTAGTACCGAGTACAGGGCCAAAATTTATGACATAGTCAAAGGGGCTTTGTTTCTAGATGCTGGAAACATATGGCTACTGAATGAGAATCCTGATAAACCGGGAGCCAAATTTTCTAAAGACTTTATGAACGAAATCGCTGTAGGAGTTGGCGCCGGACTACGATTTGACTTTTCATTTTTGGTATTGAGGACTGATCTTGCTTTCCCTATCAGAAAACCATACTTAGCAGATGGCAAACGTTGGGTACTTGATAAAGTGAGTTTTGGAAACAGTTCTTGGCGTAATGACAACCTAGTATTTAATTTGGCCATTGGATATCCGTTTTAGGAAATCACCGTTTGCTACGGAGCAGAAAAAATAACAACAGTACTGTCTATTAGGGAATTGTTACAATATAACAATAAAATACTGTAAATATTTATTATAAGTCTATATTTGAGGGATATTATTGATATATGCGATTATATTTGCGTCAATAAATTTATCTAAAAAATTATGGAAGAATGTATTTCAGTTTTTGATATGCTTAAAATAGGTGTTGGTCCCTCTAGTTCGCATACCCTAGGTCCTTGGCGCGCGGGAGAACGATTCCTAAAAGAATTGAGAAGTGAAAACATAATTCAATCTATCAGCAGAATAAAGACAGACTTATATGGCTCCCTTTCCCTAACCGGAAAAGGTCATGCCACTGATTTAGCTGTTATGTTAGGCTTAAGTGGCCAGGACCCTGAGTATATTCCCGTAGAAAATATAGATGGAATTATAAAATCTATTGAAGATAAAGCCCAAATCAATTTAGGAAACGAGTTCATGATTCCGTTTGACATTTCAAAAGACATCCTTTTCAACAAGGAATTTCTGCCATTCCATTCAAACGGTATGACCCTTACGGCCTATTCAGCAGATGAAGAAATTTATACAGCAACCTACTACTCTATTGGAGGTGGATTTGTGGTCAAAGAAGAACGACTAAATGCTAAGAAGAAAATAGAAATAAAATGTGCTTTTCCCTTCCCTACAGATAAAGCAGTCGATCTTTTAAGATATTGCACTGCCGAAAACAAGAAAATATCCGAAATCGTCTATGAGAACGAGAAATCGATGCGCAGTCCGGAAGTCATTGATAGTGAATTAATGCGTATTTGGAACACCATGTTAGAGTGTATGTATATCGGTTGTCACACAGAGGGTGTCCTTCCCGGTGGTTTGAATGTACGACGTAGAGCATTTGATATGCACCAAAATTTAATAGGATTATCTAACTACAGCGACCCACAGACCTGGCTGGAAGAAATAAGATTGACGGAAGTGAAGTTCCGGCAAATCCTGAAATGGGTGAGTTGTTTTGCCCTATCGGTAAACGAGGTAAATGCTGCTTTAGGTCGAATTGTTACGGCCCCAACAAATGGTAGCGCTGGAGTAATTCCATCCGTTTTAATGTATTATTTAGTCATTGAAAACCACAACGCAGGCCCAAAAGAAATTAGACAGTTCCTGCTAGTTGCTGGCGAAATAGGCAGTATCTTCAAGAAAGGATCAACTATATCAGCGGCAATGGGCGGTTGTCAAGCCGAAATAGGCGTTTCGTCATCTATGGCCGCAGCAGCACTTTGCGAATTGATGGGAGGAACTCCGGCACAGGTTTTAATGGCTGCCGAGATTGCCATGGAGCATCACCTAGGTTTAACCTGTGACCCTATTGGCGGATTAGTACAAATACCCTGTATCGAAAGAAACACGATGGGTGCCATCAAGGCCATAAATGCCGCCGAATTAGCACTAGAAACCGACCCAAAAAACGCAAAAGTTCCTCTGGACAAGGTGGTCGACACCATGTGGCAAACCGCTAAGGACATGAACAACAAATACAAAGAAACCTCTGAGGGTGGACTAGCCATTGCCGTCAATATGTCCGACTGCTAAAATAATTTCATTTTTATAAATTCCATTACGAACGCTAATTCTTTGGGCGTGTCCCCGCTTACACAAAAGTTGCAGCGGGGCCAGGCTGTCCCTTACAATCTTTTATTTCACTGCGTTACATAAAAGGATTTCCACTACCATCCTTCACGCAGATATTACTCTTATTTACGCTACATTCTACAATTATTAGGTCATAGCAGTTGCAAAACCACCGAAATCTATAGCTATAACTAGAAAAATAAGTCAGCAAATAAAAAACTCACTTAATGATTTATAAGACAATTACTATATATTTGCCCACGGCTAAAATCTGATTGTTATCAGACCTATATAAAAGTTGGTACTAATATTACTATGATAAACAAATATATATTTTTATTTTTTCTTACCAGTGCGTGTAATAGCCCTAAATATATTATTCATCAAAGTGTTACTCCTATCATATCTACGCCTAAGATTATATTCTTAAACTACAAAATTTCAAGAATTCCCGATGAGTTAGTTGAAATAATTTATGTAAATAAGATTATTACAGAGGGAAAGCTGAAAGATAATTTCACAAATGATTTTAATCCAAAAAAAGGAGATATTAAACTCATCCAAATGAATAGTAGACATCAAGCTATTGACAGTATTTACATTCCCAACCCTTTATACAAAACGGTCGAATTTGTTAATGAATTGGAACAAATGGAAAAGAAAACCATGAAGCTTGATAGTGCTGAATTTTATGTTAGAATGCAATTAAACCCTAAAACTATGTTCGTCACAGTCTGTAGTCATGATAATCCATATAAGCAGCTAATACAGCATAAATTATGAAGAAAACAGTAACTTTTTTATTGCTACTTACATACCAAATATCATTTTCTCAAGCTTTTGATGTGGAGACCATTTTTCGGTCTGGTTCTAATGAAAGTAGAATTAACTTTGTTATTCTATCAGATGGTTATCAAGCCGCTGAGCTTAATAAATTTATAAGAGATGCGACTAACTTCAGCGATACTCTTTTTAACCAGTCTCCATTTAAAGAATATAAAAATTATTTTAATATTCAGGCAATAAAAGTACCTTCTGAAGAGAGTGGAGCCACTCATCCAGGAAATGCAACTGATGTCAAGGAGCCCTTCCATCCCGTGTCAACTGTAAACAATTACTTTGAATCTGCTTTTGACAGCTATGGTATTCACAGACTACTTGTATCAAATAACTCTAGAGTTACTACTGTTTTAGCTAATAATTTCCCTACTTATGATATAGTGCTAATACTGGTTAATACTCCTTATTATGGCGGTAGTGGTGGTTCATTTGCAGTATCCTCACTACATAGTTCCGCTACCGAAATAGCTATACATGAATTAGGACATTCATTTACGAAACTTGCTGATGAATATTATGCTGGTGATCAATATTCTTCAGAACACATTAATATGACACAGGAAACGAATCCTAAGGATGTGAAATGGAAAAACTGGATTGATACAAATAAAATTGCCATTTACAAACATTGTTGCGGTGGTAAATCAGAAAATTGGTATCGGCCACATCAAAATTGTAAAATGCGGTATTTGGGCCAACCATTTTGCTCTGTATGTATTGAAGCTACAATCGAAAAAATACACTCTTTAACTTCTGCTGTTGATTCCTTTAGCCCATCAAATACTGGAGTTGTATCGTTTTCAGACCCAATGACTTTTCTAGTTGATTTAATTGAGATAATACCAAACACACTGGGTATTCAGTGGAAATTAAACGGAAGTGTCATCCACGAAAATGTCAATTCTGTTGTAATTTCATCAGACGATTTATCCGTTGGTACTAATAAATTACAGGCAACAATTAAAGACATTTCTAGTTTTTTAAAAGTTGAGAATCATGAAACTATTCATTTTGAAACCATTCTTTGGAGCATAAACAAAACCAATTTAAGTATTGATGAAATTTCAGAAAACTCTTTTAATATTGAGTTGTTTCCCAATCCAACCCAAGAAATTTTATATTTTAATTTAACAAACAAATTAGAGGAAAACTACGCTGTTTCAATTAACGATATTTCTGGTAAACAAATGATTTACAAAAACATTAGTTATTTAGATCCAAAACCTCAAATCAGCTTAAGCGAACTTCCTGCTGGGATTTATGTAGTCCATTTTAGTATGGAAAATGGCTTAACGGTATCAAGTAAAATAATAAAAAAATAACCTGCTCTCAAGGCATAAGCAGCCATAAACCGACCCAAAAAACGCAAAAGTTCCTTTAGATAAGCTAGTCGACACCATGTGGCAAACCGCTAAGGACATGAACAACAAATACAAAGAAACCTCTGAGGGTGGACTAGCCATTGCGGTGAACATGTCCGATTATTAGTCGTTGACCGATCGTCGTTGTTCGTTGTTCGATAATCGTTGTTCGATAGTCGTTGTTCGCTAATCGTTGTTCGATGTTCGTTGTTCGATGGTCGTTGTTCGATGTTCGTTGTTCGATGTTCGTTGTTCGATGATCGATGATCGATGATCGTTGTTCGATGGTCGTTGTTCGATGTTCGTTGTTCGTAATCACTCTTGCGATTGACGGTAAACGATGGACGATTCTCACTGCCATCCTTCACACAAGATCCTTTTTTGCGACAGCGAAAACAGTAGTATTTACATATAAAAAGCAGTGTTTTTTATAGTCCGTTCAAAACCAATAATTTATATGGTATTATATCAAATAAAGTAGTATTTTAGCTATTTAATATATGCCTTATGCAAATAATTGTAAAAAAGAT
>JBLIKQ010000095.1:0-9785 GCA_047635475.1 Porticoccaceae bacterium | reverse complement strand
ACAAGGGGCATAACGGGCTTACAAATGAATTTTGTGGCTAAAAAAGAATTGTTTGTCTTTCCTTTGGGTTATTACTTTAAATATATGGGAGGGGCGCCATTGGATCGATCTGGTGGAAAGAACAAAGTGGATTCGGTTGCCGCGATTTTTGATAAAAAAGAAGTTTTTCGTTTGGCAGTTCTTCCGGAAGGAACCCGAAAAAAAGTGAGCGAAATTAAAACGGGATTTTATTACATTGCTTTAAAAGCAAATGTACCATTAATTCCAGTGGCCTTTGATTTTGGAAAAAAAGAAGTTAATTTAGGAGCTCCATTAATGGCCTCAGGAAATATAGAAATAGACATGCCCATTCTTATGGAACATTTTATAGGGGTAAAAGGTAAAATTGCCGAAAATGGATTTAAAGCCTAATTTATATTGAAATTAATCAAGATGCTAATTTGGTTTGAATTCCTTGAAGGTTCCATTTTTATAAAAAAAAACAATTTTTTCCACTTCTTCTGAAAAAGATTCGTTTGTAACATTTAGAGGATCCTCTTTCTTAGGATTTTCTTTATTTTCCTTATGGGAGTAATTTTCTTTTGAAAATAAATTTTCAGAAGGTAAAGGCCCACTGACTGGAATAGCTGTGTTAGGTCTAGTTTCTTTTTCGTGTGTGCCTTCTTGCTTTTGCACTGCCTCGTTGTTTTTAGGAAAACTACCCTTGCCATTTAAAATCCAATATAAATCCACATCTGGAAATACATCTACAATTTTAAGAATAAAATCTAGACTAGGTTTGTTTCTCCCTGAAAGTAAGTGAGACAAACTAGATCTCTGAACTCCTATTTTATCAGCAAATGCGGAAGCATTCAGACTATAGTAATCCAGTATGGTTTCAAGACGCTTAATAAATTCCTCAGTGTTTACCATTGTAAATTGTATTTAAAACTAAAGTATTTACAAATGTAACTAAAATTAAGATTAATATCAAAATTACAAGTATAAATAATAAATAATTAGTAATTAAGCCTAAATAAAGAAAATAAGTGAAAGTATTTAATCCGTTGATAAAGTGAAATTTAGTTATAATAAATAAAGAGTATTACATTTGTCATATATAAGCAGATTTCATCCTGGAACAGCAGCTTCTTATTTGGTTACATTTCTAATTTTAACCCTTTTTAAATTGTTTACAATTGTTAAATTAAAGTTGTTTACTTTTGTAAATCAAATAATACCAGATGGATTTAGAACAATTATTCCTTAACAATAAAGAGAAATCTCTCTACGGTAGATATCTAACCTTAGAATCAATTGAGCCTTTATTAGAGAAAATGAACACTAATAATCAACTATCGGTTATTGGAAAATCGGTACTTGAAAAACCAATTTACAAGTATCAAATTGGAGAAGGGAAAATAAAAATATTGCTTTGGTCCCAGATGCATGGAAATGAAAGTACCACTACAAAAGGCTTATTTGATTTTCTAAATTTGCTAAATGAGGGTTCCGAGCTCGCAGAGCAATTACTTAAGAGCTTTAGTTTTTATTGCATCCCAATGTTAAACCCAGACGGCGCTAAACTGTATACCCGATTAAATGCAAACCAGATCGATTTAAATAGAGATTCGCAAAGCCTTACACAGCCAGAAAGTAAAGTACTGAGAGCGTCTTTTGAAAGCTTCAAACCGGAGTACTGTTATAATCTGCATGACCAGCGCACCATCTTTGGAGTGGGAAGTAAAACTAAGCCCGCTACAATGTCTTTTCTAGCTCCTTCCTATAATGAAGAAAGAGAGATAAATGAGTCTAGACTGAAGGCTATTAACCTTATTGCAGCTATCAATACTGTTTTGGAGAGATATATTCCAAATCAAATAGGGCGCTTTGATGATTCGTTTAATATAAATTGTATTGGAGACACTTTTCAAGCACTTGGGGTTAGTACTTTGTTGTTTGAGGCTGGACATTTTGCACATGATTATCACAGGGAGGAAACGAGAAAGTATGTTTTTATGGCATTAACGACTAGTTTCTCTATGCTTAGCGAAAACGATATAGTTGGCAATGGAATTAACAATTATTTGAATATTCCTCAAAATAAAGTCGTTTTTTATGATTTTATATATAAAAATGTGAAAATAAATTATGATGGTATTGAAAAAATAACGAATTTTGCTGCGCAATACAAAGAAGAATTAATTGAAAATGAAATATGTTTTAATGCTTATATTGTAGAAATTGGTGAATTGGAAGGCTATTACGGTCATTTTGAGTACGATGCGAAAGAAGCAGAATATAAAGATGAATTTGGAAGTTTTCCGAAATTAAATCAAAAAGCCAGTTTTTACTTAGAAAACAGCATTAAATTCGTCAACGGATTGATAAAAAAATAATTTTTTATGTCATTTTGTTATTTTTATGTATATTTTTATGCTTTGTTATAGTAATTAATAATATTAATTAAAGAAATATGAGTAAGTTCCGTTTAGATGAAGTAGATCACCAGATTTTAGATATGTTGATTGACAATACAAGAGTTCCGTTTACGGATATTGCGAAAAAATTATTAATTTCTGCAGGAACTGTTCATGTAAGGGTTAAGAAAATGGAGGATGCCGGTATTATAATGGGCTCTTCATTAGTCCTTGACTATGATAAGTTAGGTTATTCTTTTATTGCTTATGTAGGTGTTTTTCTTAATAACACCTCTCAGACTAAATTTGTTTTACAACGTATTAATGAGATACCTTTTGTAACAGTTGCTTCTGTGACAACAGGTAAGTTTAATATCTTTTGTAAGATTAGAGCTAAAGACACTAAGCATGCTAAAGATGTTATTTTTATGATCGATGATATCGATGGTGTATACAGAACCGAAACTATGATTTCACTTGAAGAAAGCATTAACGATAAAAAGCGTTTAATGCATACGATCTTTAAAAACATGTAATAGACTTGAACGCTATATTTTAATATAACCTCAAGTTCGTTCTTGGGGTTATTTTTTTATAACTATTTTCCGCTTAACCAAACCAACGATAACAAAATTATGTATACGCTCCCTAAAATAGAACGTTTTAATCAAAACGTACTTTCTAAATACAACATATACAATAGTGTTTTCATCACTTTGCCTTTCCAATCCATAGATAATACTGGAGTTTTACTTCCTTTATTTACGGATGTTTGTGAAAGTGGGTTCAAAAAACTGGAAACGCCCAAAGAAATCATTGAGTCCTTCTCTAAAAAGTATCTGCATAGCGATGTTGAGGCTGATAAAATTGATTTGATGTTTCGTTTTATACAATATATTGAACGCCAGATTGTTTTATTTGATGCCGTTGAAGATGCTGCTTTTCCAATTGTGAATAACATGGAGGGCAGAGGTTCTTTGAGGGATATTAAAGAAAAAGCAGATGCGAAAGGAAAGAGAGACGAGTTAATTGGATTCTTGGAAGATTTTAATATAAGAACCGTACTAACAGCTCATCCTACTCAATTTTATCCAGGTTCTGTTCTGGGAATTATTAATGACTTAACAGATGCTATTAGAAAGAATAATTTACTGGAAATTAAGGAACTTCTAGCTCAATTAGGAAAGACTCCTTTTATAAAACAAGAAAAACCTAATCCCTTTGATGAAGCGGTTAGCTTGATCTGGTATCTCGAAAATGTGTTTTATAGCACTTCAGGTGATATGGTGCATTATCTTCAGAAAAACGTTTTTCATGGTAATTCGATTCAAAATTCATTAATAAAACTTGGTTTTTGGCCAGGTGGGGATCGTGACGGTAATCCTTTTGTAACAACAGAAATTACTTTGAATGTTGCTGAGCGTTTGAGGACTTCTATTTTGAAGTGTTACTACATAGAAATAAGAGGATTAAAAAGGAAGTTAACGTTTTCAGGGGTTGATGTTTTAGTATCTGAACTTGAACATAAACTTTACCGTTCTGTTTTCTATTCGAAAGGTGAAATATACATTACTTTAGAGGAATTTACAGCTCAATTAAATAAAATTAAAATGATTATAATTGAGCAGCATCAATCTCTTTATTTAGATGACTTAGAAGCACTTCTGATAAAAGTCAATTTGTTTGGCTTTCATTTTGCAACTCTTGATATTCGTCAAAACAGCAGAATACATGATACGGTTTTTAAGGATGTGCATGGGTTTTGCGTTAATTCAAATACGGCTACTTTTCCTAAAAATTATTACGATTTAACTGAAGAGGAGAAATTTGAGGTTTTGTCGAATGTGAAGGGGGATCTTAATCCAGACGATTTTGAAAATGAAATAACGAAATCTACTATTGAATCTATTCAAGCCATAAAAGTTATTCAGGAAAATAATGGTGAACTTGGAGCTAATCGTTATATAATCAGTAATAATGAAAGTGCTCTTAATGTAATGGAAACTTTTGCTTTAATCCGTTTGAGCAACTGGGAAAACCCCACGGTTGACGTGGTTCCTTTATTTGAGTCGGTTGATGACTTGCTGAATGCGCACAATATTATGGAACAGTTGTACACTAATCCGATGTATGCGAATCATTTGGTTAATAGAGATATGAAGCAAACTATTATGTTGGGTTTTAGCGACGGGACAAAAGACGGAGGCTATTTAATGGCAAATTGGAGTATTTATAAAGCTAAAGAGGAGCTAACTGCTATTTCAAGAAAATATGGCGTTAGAGTCATCTTTTTTGACGGTCGTGGAGGGCCACCAGCTCGTGGAGGTGGTAAAACACATAAGTTTTACGCTTCGTTAGGTCCAACGATTGAGAACAAAGAGATTCAAATCACGGTTCAGGGACAAACCATAAGTTCTAATTTTGGAACTCTAAATTCTTGTCGTTATAATTTAGAGAACTTATTAAGTGCAGGTGTTACAAACCAGGTTTTTAGCAAAAATAAAAATGAATTATCAGACAGCGAGAAAGATGTGATGGGGCAACTAGCTGACGTGGGTTATCAGAAATACCTAAGCTTTAAGAATCATCCGAAATTTATTCCATATTTAGAACAAATGAGCACCTTGAAATATTACGCTAAAACTAATATTGGAAGCCGACCTTCTAAAAGAAGTAAATCGGCAGAACTGGACTTTAAAGATCTAAGGGCGATTCCTTTTGTGGGCTCTTGGAGTCAATTAAAGCAAAATGTTCCTGGATTTTTTGGCGTGGGAACCGCTTTGAAGCATTTTGAAGATACTGGTAAATGGGATGAAGTGCAGGATTTATATAACAACTCCTTGTTTTTTAAAACACTGTTGGAAAACAGTATGATGTCTTTGGCCAAATCCTTTTTTCCGCTTACAGCATACATGAAAAAAGATCCAGAATTTGGTGCTTTTTGGCAAATTATATATGATGAATTTTTAGAATCCAAGAGGTTATTATTAAAAATAGCAGGTCATAAAGAGCTAATGCAAAATTACCCTGATGGTAAAGCATCAATTCAAGTTAGAGAGCGTATTGTTCTGCCATTATTAACTATACAACAATATGCTTTACTAAGAATAAACGAACTTAATAAAGAAACTTCTCCTAACGAAGACTTGATTAAAGTATATGAAAAAATAGTAATGCGTTCCCTTTTTGGAAATACAAACGCAAGTAGAAATTCAGCATAAAACAATTAAAAATGAAATCAAACGAACTGCCTGTTAGTGAATATTCGCCTTTTTACAAGGACTACCTTCAAACATTAGATAATGCAGAATTAATAGAAGATCTAGAGATCTCTGTGCATGAATTTGTCAAATTTGTGCAGAACATTCCCATGGATAAATTTGATTATAGATATGCTGAAGGCAAATGGACTATAAAAGAAATTATTCAGCACCTTATTGATACGGAGCGTATATTTAGTTATCGTGCAATGCGAATTTCCAGAAATGATATGACAGCCTTGCCGGGTTATGATGAAAATCAATATATTGCGAACACCAATGCCAATTCACGGAACCTTCAGGGGTTACTGACTGAAATGGCTGTTGTCAGACAATCCACCTTGTCTTTATTCAAAAGCTTTTCAGAAGAGCAACTAAAAATAATAGGAACCGCTTCAAATAGTGCAGTTTCTGTTCGTGCGATTGGTTTTATCCTCATTGGACACCAAAAACACCACCAAAAGATTTTTCAGGAAAGATATTTGTAAACTACTGCAAACAGCTTGACCAGATTTTTAGTTTGTTTTCAAAAGACATAGTATTTGCAGGACTCGTGGAAGGCATTACGTGATAGCTAATGCCTTTTAATTGTCCAAATTTCTTGTTGAAATAGCGGTAGCTTTCTTTACCATTAAAAACTATTTTAGTAATGCCTGGAAATTCCTGAAACAGACTTTCGAAATCATTTTCAGTCTGATTCTTAATGTGAACGTCCAAACTTCCCTTTCGCTCGCAATTTTCCAAAACGTCCCACAATCCAATTCTGTGCATTTTCAAGAAGCTTATTTTTTCATTAAACGCTACTGAAACAGATATGTTGTTAAATAGCGTATAAATGATTTTCCAAAAATTATTTCTTGGGTGTGCATAATATTTTTGCTTCTTAAGTGATGTAATGCCTGGCATTGTTCCTAAAATTTGAATTTCGGTATGGGAATTGACGAAGGGTGGAAATGAGCTAATCATAGAATTTTCTTAAGTTGGTCTATTTTCTTTTTCTATTATCGACAGTGCCAATCTTATTTTGCCGTAAGCTATTTTTTCTTCAAAGTAATCGAAATAAGGCTTTAATGCAGTTGTTTTTTCTAGTTTTATATAGGCGTCATAGATAAGTCTCACTTCTTCCTTAGAGACAAACTGATGCAAATCTACTGTCTCTCCATCCAAATATAATTTAGCCAAATGAGACATTATTGTTCCCAAGCCCAATTTTCTTTTTAAAGCGATTTCATCCACCGGTAACCCGCTTTGAAAAAGAAGCAATGTTTCTTTGTAAGTGCCCACTTCTTTTTTGGGTTTTACTGTTTTATTCTTTTGGAACTCGATAATGGTATTTATGAAATCATCGCCATATTTTTCCAGTTTTGCTTTTCCAACACCGTCAATAGCAATCATTTCCGCATCACTCATCGGTTTTTTAGTTTCCATTTGACGTAAAGCTGCATCGCTAAAAATCACATATGCGGGAACACTTTCCTCTTTGGAGATTTCGTAGCGCAATTTTCTTAATTTTTCGAAAAGAGAGTTCGCTGCTGATTTGCTTTTCAGTTCTTTTGTATCTGTTTTTTCAACAATATTTTTTTGAACTCTTGTAAGCTGTACTTTCTCTCCTTCAAATAAAACTTCGCGAGCTAGGCTTGTGAGTCTTATATTATTTTGTTGATGGAAAGCAATCTCGCAATATCCTTGATTAATGAGCTGAATGATGTATTGATTGCAGTCGTACCATGATAGATCGGCAGCTATTCCGTATGTTTTCAGGTTTTGATATTCTTTTTCATAAATATATGCGTTTTTGGAACCTCTCAAAAAATCGACAATTACGGCTAATGGTTCGGACTCCTTCAAACGAATGATAGCAGATAACGCTTTTTGGGCTATTATGGTACCGTCAAAAAAGGCCGGTGGATTTTTACAAATGTCGCAATTCCCACAATTTCCGGTAACTAGTTCTCCAAAATAGGACAGTAATATTTTTCTTCTGCAGCTCAAGGCATCAGCGTATTGTTTCATTCTTTCCAGCTTCGCCAGTTGCACTTCGGCATTCAGGCCTTGTGAGGCGAATTTTTGCAATTGGATTACATCTCCGTAGCTTTCAAATAATATGGTTTTAGACGGTAATCCGTCTCGACCTGCACGACCAATTTCTTGGTAGTAACCTTCAATGTTTTTTGGCAAGTTGTAATGAATCACCCAGCGCACATTCGATTTGTCAATTCCCATTCCAAAAGCAATAGTAGCACAAACTACCTGGCAGTCATCATTTATAAAATCATCCTGTGTTTTAGAGCGGATTGTGTTATCAAAACCTGCGTGATAAGCTTTAGCCTTGACTCCCGCTTTATGAAGTTTTTCCGCAAGTTCTTCGGTAGTTTTTCTGCTCAAGCAATAAATAATTCCCGATTCAGATGGTTTATTACTAACGAAATCAATAATTTGTTTTACCCTATCTAGTGCTGGACGAACTTCTAAACTTAAGTTTTTCCTATCGAAAGAAGAGATAAATGACAACGGATTTTTTAAATTTAATTGTTTGCTAATATCCTTACGAGTTGCTTTATCAGCAGTTGCAGTTAAAGCTAAGATTGGAGTGGAAGGGAAGCGCTTTTTTAGATATCCTAAATTGGTATACGCAGGACGGAAATCATGTCCCCAAGACGAAATACAATGCGCTTCGTCAATTGCGATGAGACTTATCGTTATCTGACTAAATGTATTCTCTAAATAGGATAAGCTTTCGGGAGCCACGTAAACAAGTTTGACTTTATTATCTTTCAGATTCCCAATATGTAATTGCCGTTCGGTTTCTGTTTGAGAACTATTGATAAAACAGGCTTGTATCCCGTTTGCTTTCAAACTGTCCACCTGATCTTTCATCAAAGCAATCAATGGAGAAATTACTATTGTTATTCCTGATAGCAGCAATGCCGGCAGTTGAAAACAAATCGATTTTCCTCCGCCTGTAGGCATAATTGCCAAAGCGTCTTGGCCAGATAAAATGGTATTTATTACCTGCTCTTGATTGACTCTGAATTTCTCAAAACCAAAATTTTCCTTAAGCGTTTCATGTAATATTTGAGATGTAATCATTAGGAACTGTTAGAGCATTGGGTTTATGCTAATTTTAAATATTATTGACCTCTATTAAAAAAAGGAACCCTTTTTGCGAGTTCCTTTTTTTTTTTAAATTATTTGTAATTTAATCTTTATCATCATCTTCGTCGTCGTCGTCCTCAGATTCCTGAGAATAGTCTGAGTCATCAGAGTCGTCATCATCATAATCAGTATCATCAGCATCTTGTCTTTGGGCACTATCGACGTCGTCGTCATCCATATCATCGTCCATACCGTTAGCTTTCATCGGAATGATTGGCTCGATAACATCATCAATTTCTTCATCTTCATCATAGTTCTCAATTCGATCAGCAAGTTTCATACTGACTTTTACTAAATAGATAGTGCCTTCAGTACGAACTTCAACAGCTTCAATTAATTCATTTTTTGCATTTCTAAAACGTACAATGTTTGAATCGTCATAACCATCAGGAAATCTTTCTACTAAAAGGTTTAAGATTTCATTGGTAAGTTTTGCGTAATCAACAATTACTCTTTTCATAAGAATATTCTATAAATCTAATAAATAAGCAAAAATCAGAGGTGCCACAATCGTAGCATCCGACTCAATAATGAACTTGGGAGTTTTAATGTCTAACTTACCCCAAGTAATTTTTTCATTTGGTACTGCTCCTGAGTAAGAACCGTAACTGGTTGTGGAATCTGAAATTTGGCAGAAGTAACTCCAAAAAGGTGTTTCTGGCATTTCCATATCTTGGTAAAGCATCGGAACTACACAAATTGGGAAATCTCCCGCTATACCGCCACCAATTTGGAAAAATCCAACGCCATTAGCGGAATTTTTAGGATACCAATCTGCTAAAAATGTCATGTATTCTATTCCAGATTTAACCGTAGAAACTTTTAAATCTCTTTTAATGACATAGGAAGCGAAAATATTTCCCATGGTACTGTCTTCCCATCCTGGACAGATTATTGGTAAGTTTTTTTCTGCCGCAGCATACATCCAGCTGTCTTTCAAATCAATTTCGTAATATTCTTCTAAAACACC
>JBLIKQ010000094.1:0-9988 GCA_047635475.1 Porticoccaceae bacterium | reverse complement strand
TGGCTAGGCTGGGCTCTGCAAAAGCTCCTACTCCGGTTCGAATCCGGACGATGCCTCTAAAACCTTCAAATTACTTTGAAGGTTTTTTTATGTCAAATTTTTAGAAAAAATAAAATAAAATAAAAGTATTAATCCAGACGATACCAATCAGAATTCAAAGTAATTTGAAAGTTTGTCATGTAAAATTTTTGAAAAAAATTAAATAAAGTATTGGTTCTAATCCGGACAATGCCTCTAAAACTTTCAAATTACTTTGAAGGTTTTTTTATGTCAATTTTTTAGAAAAAATCAAATAAAGTAAAAGTTCTAATCCAGACGATACCTATCAAAATTCAAAGTAATTTAAAAGTTTATCATGTAAGATTTTTGAAAAAAATTAAATAAAGTATAGGTTCTAATCCAGACGATGCCTTTAAAATCTTCAAATTACTTTAAAGGTTTTTTATGTAAAATTTTTAGGAAAAATTAAATAAAGGACAAATTCTAATCCGGAAGCTACGGATCAAACTTCAAAGTAATTTTTGAGTTTTTTATTTCAAATTTTTAAGATCCGTTAAATAAAGTACCAGTTCTAATCTAGACTTAAACTCAAAAAGATTATAGTAATCTATCCACTTTTTTATATCTAGTTTTTTATGTCTAGTTTTTGGAAAAAAGTAAAACATAGGTTCGGTTTAAAACAATAAATGAAAACGGTTACAGTAATATATTTATTTCATATACTAAGTGTTAAACGTAAAAAAAGCCTCTCAAATTAAGCGGCTTTAATCTATTTATAGAACAAAACTAATTTTGTTCTTCTATATTTTGAAAGGCCCTTTTAACCATTTCTTTTTCTTTTGGAAACCATCCTTGAGTTATCAAAACCAATCCAAAAACCATTAATACAATACTTATGCCTTTTTTAATTTTAAGTATATTTGAAGGCGTCATTTTTGATTTTAATTGCTTAGCTAATAAAATTTTGACACAATCGACAAGCAGGTAACTGCCGATTACAGCAGCGAAAAAGATCATCATTCTTGAAGTTTCCATCTCCATTTTTGGACCAATTGAAATGATGATTGCCAACCAAAACCCTAGAACACCTATGTTAATAATATTTAAAAAAAAACCTTTAATAAACAGACTGAAATAGTTTTTTCTAATGATATCGTTGTCTATTTGCTTAGTATCTATCTTTTTTTCTTTTCTTAAGCTTATAAAAGAAATCACTCCGTACGCCAACATCAAGATTCCTCCAAAAATAAAAAGCGCCGGCTTATCTTTTAAACTTTGAATTAATCTATAACTCCCTAAATAAGCAATACCAATAAAAACAATATCTCCTACGACAACACCCATATCAAATACTATAGCAGCTCTGAAACCTTTTATTATACTAGTTTCAAGTAAAATAAAAAAAACTGGGCCGATCATAAAACTTAAGAAAATTCCCCAAGGAATCCCTAATAAAATGTCGTCTATCATTAAAAATGAAAATTTGTTTAGAATAAAACTGAATTATTCCTTCTCTATAATTTTTCCCCCAAAGAGAGTTTCTTTATTAATTTGGCGTGGTTTTCCATAAATGTAAACAGAGCCTCCTGCTTTTACTTTTGCATCCACCAATGCACTAGCATTGATTTCCGCATTCCCACCCGCATAGACGCTTATTGAGGTCTGTGAAGTACTCAATTCCCTTGAGTCTAAAACTCCACCTGACATAATTATTGCATCTTGATTTACCACTTCTCCAGATAAAGTTATTATTCCACCGGTAACCGATTTAATATTTACCTTTTGCGCATCTAATTTTATATTAATCTCCGCTCCTTCTCTTGCATTCAAACCCATAATGGTTTGTTTGAAAACGTATTCACTTGAAACATATGATCCCTCACTCGCGGATATAGCATCAATCCTAATGAAATACAATTTGACGAAAATATCATCTCCCGACAATAATTTTGGAAAAGGCATTCTCAACTTTAATTCGCCATTGTTGTTTACCAACTCAACTTCATTTTCCCTGTTTCCAGTAATAACTGCTTTATTTTCTGAAGCTGGAATCAGTGTTACGTTCAGTTTGTCAAAAACTTCAATTTCATTGAAGTCTCCTAAATTTTTAGTCACTTGGGCAAATGTTGCTTGCGCAACTAAAACGAATGCAATAATTAATACTTTTTTCATTATTTTTTATTTTATAGATTCTTCAATTCTTCGTATAAAATTAAAATCCAGTTGTTTTTTAACTAAATCGGCATTTTTAACTTTAACGTAGATTTCGTCACCTAATTGCAATAATTGATTGGAAGTTGCTCCTACCAATGCATATTGTTTCTCATCAAATGTATAATAATCGTCTTTTATATCACGAGTACGCACCATTCCCTCACATTTATTTTCAATAATTTCAACATAAATTCCCCATTCGGTGACACCTGAAATTACTCCTAAAAACTCTTGATCCTTGTGATCTTGCATGTATTTAACCTGCATGTATTTAATAGAATCTCTTTCGGCACTTGTAGCTAAACCTTCCATACTAGAACAATGTAAACACTTAGCTTCATACAATTCTTCGTCAGCAGATTTTGCTCCGTCTAAATAAAATTGTAGCAAACGGTGTACCATAACGTCAGGATAACGACGAATCGGTGAAGTAAAATGAGAATAATAATCAAATGCTAATCCGTAATGACCAATATTATCAGTAGAATATTTAGCTTTACTCATGGTGCGAATAGCTAAAGTATCAATCAGATTTTGTTCTTTCTTACCATTCACATCTTCCATTAATTTATTCAATGCTTGGGAAATAGAACCTTGTTTGAAATCTATTTTATGTCCAAATTTAGCTATCACTGCTTGCATCGCAAAAAGTTTGTCTTCATTCGGTTCATCATGAATCCTGTATATAAATGTTTTCTTTTGTTTTCCTATGTATTCCGCTACTTTTTTATTTGCTAAAAGCATGAATTCTTCAATCAAATGATTGGCATCTTTCGAAACTTTAAAATAAACACCTTCTGGTTCTCCCACTTCACTTAAATTGAATTTTACTTCTACCTTATCAAATGAAATTGCACCGTCATTCATCCTTTTTCTTCTAAAAATCTTAGCTAGTTCATTCATTTTTAGTGTAGCAGCTACTATTTCAGCTGAAACCACATAAGAGCTGCCAGTTATCGAAATTTCTTCTGGAATAGTATCATCTTTAGTTTCAATGATATATTGTGCTTCCTCGTAAGCAAAACGTTGATCAGAATAAATCGCAGTACGACCAAACCATTCGTTGATCACCTTGCATTTTTCATCTAATTCAAAAACGGCTGAAAAAGTATATTTCTCTTCCAATGGACGTAATGAACAAGCAAAATTAGATAAAACTTCAGGTAACATAGGTACTACTCTATCTACTAAATAAACGGATGTGGCACGTTGATAAGCTTCGTCATCAAGTATTGTTCCCTGTTCTAGATAATAAGAAACGTCAGCAATATGAACTCCTATCTCATAATTACCATTTTCTAATTTTTTAAATGATAACGCATCATCAAAATCCTTTGCATCTTTTGGATCAATAGTAAAAGTCAGGGTATCGCGCATATCGCGACGATTTGCAATTTCAGTCTCTGTTATCGACGTATCTATTTTTTGAGCATAAGTTTCCACTTCTACAGGAAACTCAGACGGTAAACCGTATTCAGCTAAAATAGCGTGAATTTCGGTATCATGTTCTCCTGGTTTCCCTAAAACTTTTATTACTTTTCCAAAAGGACTATCCGCTCTTGCAGGCCAATCTTCTATATGTACTAATACCACATCTCCTTGTTCCGCTTCGCCTATTTTATCTTTTGGAATAAAGATATCGGTATACATTTTTGGATTAGCAGTTGACACAAAAGAAAAGTTCTTTTGAATGTCAATAACACCCACAAAGTCTGTTTTATTTCGTTCTAAAACTTCAATAACCTCACCCTCAGGTCTTTTACCCTTTCTACGGTTATAAACATATACTTTAACTATATCTTTATCGAGTGCATGGTTCAAATTATTAGTCGGAATAAAAATATCCTCTTCAAGTTCAGCACAAACAAAATAAGCTGTTTTACGACCTGTCATGTCAATCTTACCCTCATAATACTCTTTGCTAGCAGCTTTAACCAAATACTTACCGGGTTCAGATTCAATAATTTTATCTTGGGCTGCCAGTATTTTCAAATCCTTGATTATTTGATTTCTACTTTGCGTATCATCTAACTCGAGCTTAGCTCCTATTTGTTTGTAATTAAATGCTTTATTAGCACTTTGCGATAATATTTTTATAATTTGTTCTGAGAAATCTTTCTCTTTTTTTACCGGCTTTCTTATTCTTTTGCTCATAAATCTGTTCTTAAAAGTTGAAAATTACAAAATACTTGACAGTTATCGTAAAATAGGGCTCTTTTTTAGATAAATTATAACTTACATAATAGTTGTATCTTTATAAAAACAACCTAAATGCAAGCATTTATCACTATCGCTATTTTTGATTACATTCATGAAATTGAAATACTGAAACACAGATTAAATCAAGAAGGAATTCAGTATTATTTTGAAAATGAATTAATATCTTCAATAGTTCCAATGTACACAACTGCACTTGGAGGAATTAGACTTAAAATTCATCCAAACGATTTTGTTCTTGTTAAGTCAATTTTACAAGAAATGCGGTACGACAACAATTTAAAAATAATATAATTTTTTTTAAAGTTGTCAACACCTAAATAATACAATAAAAAGAAAAATTAAATTTAAATTATTTATTAATGGGCATTATAGCTTGTTAATAGTTACTATAAAATTATTTTAAAATGTATTGAAAAGAACTTTTAGTATGTTATGGTTAGTTATCAACAAGCTTATTTATACTTAATTATCTAATTTTAATGAGCTTTTCTATTTTAGTTAACAATAGTTAATAAAGTAAAAAACATTCTTTTTGTAAATAAGTATTTTTTTTTATTTGTTAATAAACTACTTTTAAGTATTGATAAGTATTATAAAAAATCAACTAAAAAAATTAGGATTTTTAATGTGGGTTTTGGATTAGTTATTTTTTCAATACAACCTGAAAATACTTCTAATATTCTATCCTAACTTATGAACAATATATGTTAATTTAAAGTTAACTGAATGTCAAGCAATTGCGTTTCGCTATTAACAATGTAATATTTTAACAATTTAAAATCAGACTATTCATTGATTACCAATATTTTATGTATTTATATAGATTGTTTATAACTCTATAAATATATGTAAATCTGCTAGTTATAACAATATTAAATACAGCTAGTTCTCGGAGCCTAATACTTTAAAAAAATAAACAAATCCATCATTTATTATATCTAATATTCTTTTGGTAAATTTGCCGTACAACTTAATAAAAAGTAAAATGAAAATCTCAATAGGAAACGATCACGCTGGTTCAGAATACAAACGCGCCATTGTTGAAATGCTTATAGCAAAGGGCCATGAAGTAACTAATTATGGAACTGATTCTGCAGCTAGTGTAGATTACCCTGATTTTGGACATCCTGTTGCCGCTGATGTTTCTGGAGCTAAGGCAGACTTTGGTATTGTAATATGTGGAAGCGGTAATGGAATATCCATGACTGTAAATAAATATGCAAAAGTTCGTGCTGCTCTATGTTGGATGAAGGAGATTGCGGCTTTGGCACGTCAACATAATGATGCTAATATAATAAGTATTCCTGCGCGTTTCATATCGATTGCACAAGCGGTAGAAATGGTAGAAACTTTTTTAAATACTGAATTTGAAGGAGGAAGACATCAAAACAGAGTAGATAAAATTTCTTGCTAAGTAAATATTCAGCATAAAATTTACCAGGAACATATTCCCTGTTTAATATAAGTAAGTCAGATTTTTTTAAAGCTTACTTTTTTTATGTTTTATGTTTTGATAAAATAGCTGGTAAAAAGAAGTAAAATTTGAAAGAGTACAATTCCCATAAACTTTATTAAATATACTTTTTTTGAAGTTTTATGTCTAAAAATCAGCATCGCAAAAGCAGCGCCTATAGTTCCTCCAAAAATAACGAAGCTTAAAAAAGTTTTCTCAGAAATTCTTCTTTTGTTTTTTATAGCAAGTTTTTTGTCATAAGCAGTAACTAGAAAAGTAAGGCAGTTCATGATTATAAAAAAGTAGAATAAAATTGACATTTGTGTAAAATATAAGATCAAAGATATTATTTTAGCTATTGGAAAAAAATTAAAATGACTAACATACAATTCATATTAAAATCAGTTGCAACAGCAGCTATCAATATTCAAAAAACGGTGCAACTTTTGCAGGAAGATTGCACGATCCCTTTTATTTCCCGATACCGTAAAGACACAACAGGAAATCTTGATGAAGTGCAAATTGAAAATATTTCAAAACTTCAAAAAGAATACGAAGTCATTTTAAAAAGAAAGGAAGCTATTATAAAGTCCATTCAGGAACAAAACGCGCTAACCCCTGAATTAGATAAAAAAATCCAGAATAGTTTTGATTTGCAGGAATTAGAAGATTTCTATTTACCATACAAAAAAAAGAAGAAGACCAAAGCTGATATGGCACGGGAGAAGGGATTAGAACCTTTAGCAAAAATCATCATGGCTCAAAATAATGAAGATCTTGATTTTATTTCTACTCATTATTTAAATGAAAATGTATTAAATGAGGAACAAGCATTACAGGGCGCGCGTGATATTATTGCCGAGTGGATCAATGAAAATATATATGTACGTAAACAACTGCGGAGATTGTATCAGCGAAAAGCGAGTATTACAACTAAAGTAGTGAAAAGTAAGAAAGAAGAAGAAAATGCCCAAAAATATAGTCAATATTTTGATTGGGCAGAACCTTTAACGAAGGCGCCGCCGCATCGATTATTAGCGATACTTCGTGCCGAAAATATGGGGTTTGTTAAGTTTAAAGTTGAAATTGATGTTAATGAGGCTTATGATATTATTGACGCAGTAGTTTTAAAAAGCCAAAATAAAACCAGGCCGCAGATGCAACTAGCGATCGAAGACAGCTATAAACGATTGCTAAATCCAGCGATTTCAAATGAAGTCTTGCAAGAAGCTAAAGCGAAGGCTGGCAGTAATTCGATACAGGTTTTCGCTAATAATTTGGTACAATTGCTGCTAGCGCCGCCCTTGGGAGAAAAACGAATTTTGGCAATTGACCCAGGTTTTAGATCTGGTTGCAAGATTGTTTGTCTTGACGAAAAAGGAGATTTGCTGTACAACGAAACTATTTATCCGCATGCTCCTCAAAAAGAGGAAGCCATGGCGATGAAAAAAATCCGTTCGATGGTCAATTCGTATAAAATAGATGCCATTTCGATAGGAAACGGTACCGCTTCAAGAGAAACTGAGTTATTTATTAAGAAAATTGTTTTTAACAAAGCGGTTCAGGTATTTATAGTTTCAGAGGCGGGAGCATCTGTTTATTCTGCTTCTAAAACTGCGCGGGAGGAATTTCCAAATTATGACGTAACCGTTCGTGGCTCAATTTCTATAGGGAGACGACTTTCAGACCCATTGGCTGAATTAGTTAAAATTGACCCAAAAGCCATTGGAGTAGGACAATACCAGCATGATGTGGATCAAACTAAACTAAAAGAGGAACTGGATAATACGGTAGTTCGCTGCGTAAATTCCGTTGGAATAAACATAAACACAGCGAGCAAGCATTTGTTGAGTTACGTCAGTGGAATAGGAGAGAAGCTGGCTGAAAACATCGTTAATTACCGCTCAGAAAATGGTCCTTTTGAAAACAGGAAACAGCTTAAAAAAGTACCGCGATTAGGAGAAAAAGCCTATCAGCAAGGGGCCGCTTTTATCCGAATTTCAAATGCAAAAAACGCATTGGATAATTCGGCAGTACATCCCGAAGCATACGCTATTGTGGAAAAAATGGCGAAAGACCTTAAACTGACTGTGAATGATTTGATTGCTAACAAAGAAAAAACGGCTTTAATAAAACCAGAGAACTACATAACCCCCGAAATAGGCTTGTTGGGATTGAAAGATATCATAAAAGAACTTGAAAAGCCAGGTTTAGATCCCAGAAAATCAGCTAAAGTATTTGAATTTGATGCAAATGTAAAAACAATAAAAGATGTAAAATCAGGAATGATTTTGCCTGGTATTGTGAATAACATTACGAATTTTGGTTGTTTTGTTGATATAGGCGTGAAAGAAAGCGGACTGGTTCATATCTCCCAGCTTAAAGCAGGATTTGTGAGCGACGTAAATGAGGTAGTTAAATTACACCAGCACGTTCAGGTAAAAGTAACTGAGGTGGATGAAGACAGAAAACGAATTCAGTTGACGATGATTATTTAAGTATTAAGCAATAAAAAAGCCAGTTTCATTTTTAAAATAAAACTGGCTTCTATAAAATTATTTAATTTTTACAGCTGAATAACTCCACCCACGTTAAAACTATACCCCCCGTTAACGATACGTTCTTGAGTAGCTTTATTTATATTAGTTAATCCATTAAAAAATTGAGCGTCAATTAGAATCCCAAATTTGTCATTAATGCCAATTTTATATCCGATTCCATAAGTAAAACCCAATTGGAAAGATTCTATGGTACTTTCAGGGATATCCGTCGCAGTTCCGTTTTCGATAAATTTGGCACTAGTCAAAAAGGAAGGGCTCAATCCAAAATTCAAGTTCCATTTACGGGTGCTGCCAAAATGCCAGTTTGCATTTACGGGAATACTCAAATAATTCAATTCATCTTCGTAAAAATTTCCTACAAATTGATTTTTTGAGCCCATTTTGTCGGCAATTAATCCTGAACGTAGACTCCATCTGTTGTTAAAATAGTAATCGACGGTTACCCCCAATTGGACTCCAGCGTTATAATCGCTGTTTTCGTTTTCAGTATATTCCCCATAGCTGGAAGCTCCAATTTTCGGAGTGATTTCGATAGCCCTCTTTTCTTTTACTTGAGCATTAACAGATCCAAAAGTGGCCAAAGCTACTAATGATAAAAAAACTTTTTTCATATAGAGTATTTGTTATATTTAGTAGAGCAAATATAACAAGTAATAACTTATAACTATTAAAAAGTACAAATATTATCAATCACCGTATAATTTATTGAGTTACAAAGGGGAAAGAATTCGCATTCAGTTAAATATGGTAATTTAAGCTCATAAAAAAAGTCCCGATATTTCGGGACTTTTTTTATTTTTTTTCGTTTACGCTTTCTTCTTTTTTATCAGTTGAAGGCTCTTCTTTAGCGGCATTTTTAAATTCTTTAATTCCGCTTCCTAATCCCTTCATTAATTCTGGAATTTTTTTACCACCAAAAAGTAATAAAACAACTGCTAATATAACTAGGATTTCTGTAACACCAAATCTTCCCATGATTGAATAATTTATGCCGAAGCAAATTTCTAATAAATCTTGCAACAAAGGTAAATAGAATTACTTAATATGAATTCAAATTAAGTCAATTATTTAATTTCAATAACGTTAAAAGTATATTAATTTAAATTTATTATGAGGGCTAGGAGCTAAGTATGCAGTCAAAGTGCTTTATTGACAATAATTATTATATTTGTAAAATAAAGAAAATGTATGTCAAAAGAAAGATTGAAAAGGAAAAAACTCCGCAATAAATTATTCATAAAAAACCGTTTGATTATTTTGAACGAGGATACTTTTGAAGAAATTTTTTCATTAAAATTGAACCTAATGAATGTTTTTATAGTAGCTTCTGTTGGTGCTATTTTATTGATTTCAATCACGACTTTTATTATAGCTTTTACTCCTTTGCGAGAATTTATTCCGGGTTATTCCTCCTCTAAATTAAAAAAGGATGCAACCGAATTAGCGTTAAAATCGGATTCCTTGACCACGGCATTAAAGAAAAATGAAGCTTATATTTTAGGAATACAAAAAGTACTTAACGGGGAGCTAGAATACGCAA
>JBLIKQ010000093.1:0-10066 GCA_047635475.1 Porticoccaceae bacterium | reverse complement strand
ACTGGCATCATTGACTCATATTTCGCTAACCACTTATTTTTATAAGGTGTATAGATAGTATAAGGCAGGCCGTCTGCTTTGGTTATTTCTATCTCTTCAAAGATTACTTGGTCTTTAAAAGAGTGACAGCTTATATTCTTTTTTTTTAATAATTCGCAAATCGCTGTATCACGATTTATAGCATAAGGTTCGTAATCTTTATTGAAGAAGACTTGCTTAACATTATATTCTTGAGTGAGTGATTCAAAGACCTCGATCGTTTTTCCCTTTTTTATCAAAAGAGAATTTCCCGTTTCCTGCAGTTTGCTGTTTATTTTCGAAAGGGACTCGTAGATAAAACTAACTCTAGGATCATTGTTAGGCAAACTTTCTAAAATCAGATCGTCAAAAACAAACAATGGTATGACAGGATAACCTGACTGCAAAGCCTGAAATAAACCTACATTATCATCGAGACGTAAATCGCGCCTGAACCAAAAAAAAATTACTTCTTGTTTATTCATTATTTAGTATTAAACATTTTATCCACTGTAAGGCGCCTGTGTTCAAAAATATCCTTTAATTTGTTTTTTACGACCAAAGTGTTCATTATGCGACCAATGAAACCCAAAGGTAAGGCATAGTGCACTACATCTGTCATTTTAGTTCCACTTTCCGTGGCTTCAAAAAAGTGCTTGTGATGCCACAAAGCATAAGGCCCCGAAAGTTGTTCATCGACAAAATATTTTTTTTCCATCACAAAAGTTATTTCGCTTACCCACGACAATTTTAAGCCTAGAAGCGGAGACACCCTGTATTGTATAATTTGTCCAGCATACATCGATTTATCGTCAAAATCCGTGATTTCAAAACCCATTTCTTCAGGTGTGATTTTCTGTAAATTTTTTGGATTAGAAAAAAAAATCCAACATTCTTCTAAACTCGCGCTTACGTGCTGAACGCTCTCTTTTTTATATATTTTCATGTGTATTATTTTTGTTTTTCTCCCTAAAGTAACTGGGAAGTTTGCTTGCGTGAGGACTAAAAATGGAACTCTTTTTGTGACCGGCTTTTCTTTTGCCGGTTATAAAAAAGCGGAAATGCATAGCTCGACCCTCTTTTTGTTCTGGTCACGCCAATAGTAAAATTTATATTATATACTGTTTAAAAGGAACAGATAACATCCCAAAACACTCTCCGTGCTCCTTACCCATATGCTTATAATGCTTCTTATTTGCTTTACGCAATACTATTAGGTATTTATTATTGATTTTATTGAACTACTTAAAACGCTGATGAATTATAACATGATGTCCACTAAAATAACAAAAACCGTAGAATGTGATGCCAACTCCAATGAAAAACAGATAGTACATTCCCCCTTGAACTCCAAAGTTAAAAAGCACCATACTTGGCAATGCAAAAATTATAAAAAAACATATCGTTTCGCTCAAAAACGTTAGCGTATTTGCGTTGATGACGATCGGCATGACAATACCACATTGACCCAAACATCAAATACTTATGTGCCCTCCGAGTTACGCATTCTATATAAAGGAAAACGCATAAAAATATTAAGAAGGAAGTCATTATTTTTTATAAATATACATTTTAAAAATAAGTGCTGTTTTTATACTAACCTCAACTTATAGGTTACGAAAGACTGTGCTAGTAATCCTGCTTTGGTATAATTAGAAACCCTGATTCTTTCAGTCCCAATTTCATGGCAAGGTGTGTTTTCTAGTTTTTTCAAAAGCTTTTTATAGTACACAAATGCTGTATATACCCCAAATTTAGCTTCGATAGGCAGTTCCAAGATTCCCTGATAGGCTATTCTAAAATCTTCTTCGATTTCCTTTATAATATCATTTTTAGCCTTCTCATCAAATGAATTTAAATCTACTCCCGGAAAATAATTCCTATTTAATATCAAATTATCATCCTTAAGATCACGCAAGAAATTAACTTTCTGAAAAGCTGATCCTAATCGCATGGCCTCAGCTTTTAAATTATTGTATTGTTGCTCATTACCATTTACAAAAACCTTAAGACACATTAAACCTACAACATCAGCTGACCCGTAAATATAATCGTCATATTCTGCTTTACTATTGTAATCTGATTTTATTAAATCTAATTTCATACTTTTCAAAAAAGATTGAACCATGTCATCAGTAATATTATATTCTTTGACTGTTTGCTGAAAAGAGTTTAAAATAGGGTTCAAGCTAATTCCTCTATCCATCCCTTTGTAATACTCTTTTTCAAAATCGTTAATTAAATCTTCTTTGTCGTAACCATGAAATGAATCTACAATTTCATCGGCAAAACGTACAAATCCATAAACGCTATAAATCGCATCCCTAATACTTGGCGAAAGCATATATACTGCCAACGAGAATGAAGTACTATAGTTTTTTGTTACTACTTTACTGCACCTGAAAGATACATCGTCAAATAATTGCTTCATAATTATTGTTCTAAAAATTGCTTGTTTATCAAATCTGACACTAATTTCCCTGATATTAATGCTGGAGGAACTCCCGGTCCTGGCACTGTCAATTGCCCTGTAAAATATAAATTATCTACTTTTTTACTTTTCAGTTTTGGCCTTAAAAAAGCAGTTTGCATTAAAGTATTCGCCATTCCGTAGGCATTACCTTTATAAGAATTATATTCTTCCACAAAATCATTTTTACAAAACGATTCCTTAAAGATAATATTCTTTTTTATGCTTTGCTGCGTTAAACTCTCAAATCGATCAATTATTTTATCGAAATACTCTTCTCTTACCTCATCAGTATCATTGATTCCAGGAGCTAAAGGGATTAGAAAGAAACCAGATTCCATGCCTTCTGGAGCTGCCGTTTTATCAGTCAATGAAGGAAAGTTGGCATAAAACAAAGGTTCCTTCGGCCATTGCGGGGCATCATAAATATCCTTCGCATGTTGATAAAAGTCAACATCAAAAAACAAAGCATGGTGGGAAATGTTTTCTATTTTTTTGTCAAAACCTACATAAAACAATAATGATGAAGGCGCAAATACACGGCTGTCCCAATATTCTTCTGAATAGACACGATGCTTGACCTCCAATAAAGTTTCAGTATGATGGTAATCAGCACCACTCAAGATTATATCAGAATATACCGTTTGTCCATTGACTACAATTGCCTTTGCAGTCTTATTTTCAACAATTATCTTCTCAATATTTGAGCTCGTATGAAAAACCACACCTAGTTCTCTAGCTAAATCTTCCATGGCACGTACTACGTCAAACATTCCCGTTTTAGGATGCCAAGTCCCTAGACCAAAATCGGCATAATTCATAAAGCTATAAAATGATGGGGTATCTGATGGTTTTGCCCCTAGAAACAAAACAGGAAATTCCAAAATTTGTATTAATCTTTCGTTTTTAAATTTTTTACGAACATCGCGGCTTATGTTACTGAAAAATTCTCCTATTTTTTTGGTGGTTTCTATAGTAACAAGCTCTAATGGGGAAACGCCAGGCCGATAAACCAAATCTTTAATAGCGATATCATAATTGCTTTTGGCCTCCGTTATGAATTTGTTCAGCACCTTACCGCTTCCTTTTTCTATAGACTCAAAGGTTGCTTCAATTTCTGCCAAATTATCAGCAATAGAAATAAATTCATTTTCGCCAAAGTAGACCCTATAGGCTGGCGAAAGTTTTATAAGCTCATAATAGTCAGATGTTTTCTTGCCGAAATCAGCGAAGAAACGATCAAAAACATCTGGCATCCAGTACCAGCTCGGGCCCATATCAAATGTAAAACCCTCTTTTTTCATTTGTCGTGCTCTTCCTCCTATGGATGCGTTCTTCTCGTAAACGGTCACCAGGTGGCCACTTTTAGCTAAATAGCATGAAGCGGATAATGCTGAAAATCCCGATCCTATAATTGTAATTTTTTTATTCATTTGTTCAGTAAATATAATAATTGTTTAAACAAAAATCTAAAGTTTCTCCACTAATTCCGCAATAGAATCAAAAACAGATATCTTCTCTGGAATACTTCCCCTTTCAATAAACTCTGCCAACCTGCCTAAATACCACAATTCAGTAGTTTCATCAAGGAGCTCTACCGTCATCTTATTAACGTAGTCGTTAACCGCATCTTTCTCTGGTTGAACCGTCAGATAGGACACGAATACTATAGAAGGGAAATGTTTTTTTAAATCTTTCAAATTATCAATGGGCATATTTTCACCAAGATATATTGTCTTGTAGCCATGTAATAAAATTTCATAATTCAAATACATCAAACCTAATTCATGTATCTCGTTCATTGGCAGCGAAAGAACAAAAACCCTGTCAAATTTTGTTCGCTTTAACATCTGTAGTTTTTCCGTATTTGTCAGTAATTTTTGCTTTATTAAGTAACTCATGAAATGCTCGTGCGCAGGCGTAATTGTATCCGTTTGCCACAACAAACCCAACTCTTCTAATAAAGGTACAAAGACCTGGTGAAAGATCTCCTTAAAAGATTTTTCAGCAATTAACCAATTGTAAGTATTAAGAAACAATTCCTCATCATAGTTCATCATTGCCATTTTAAAAGCACTAATAGCATGACTTTTGGCGTTTTTTGAAGATATTATTTCTCTAACGAGCGAAGGAATTTTATCTTCAGAATAGGATGCTATTTTAGAGATTTTGTATCCGTATTCATGTAATAATGTGATGTTTAAAAGTTTTTGTAAACTAGCTAAATCATACAGTCTAATATTGGTATCTGTACGCATGGGTTGCAGTACATTGTATCTTTTTTCCCAAATTCGTATTGTATGTGCTTTTATGCCTGAAAGATTTTCAAGATCCTTAATGCTAAACACATTTTTTACGTTGTTCATAGTTTATAATAATTTATTAAACAAATGTAAATAAATTAATCTATTAATCTCATATAAATAAAGATGTTTGCTATTATTCCTATTTAATATAAAAATAAAGGTGGAAAATAGTTCCCAAATAAGTATCTCTCCCTTATCAATAAAACCTTCTCAAATCAACTATTTCAAAATGACATTGTCATATGAATTCAATTTATCCAAATTTAAAATAGTTTTGGAATTATCGAGACTTCTGGTATACATAGGCTCAAACTTAGCTCCATAAATAACCTCATCAAAAGTGTAGGAGGTACGGATGGCGACAGTGTTGCTGAACATATCGTCAAAAGTTTTGACAAAAACGACAATTTCTCCACTGTTATTGGCAAAATCATCTTTAGTGAATTGAAATAGCGGGCTGTCTTCGGTAATGGGGTGAACTAGGGTCCAACTTAGGGAAAGTGCATTTATTTTCTCTAATTCTAAGTCTAAGGTATAAAATTTATTCACCAATTTACCATTTTCTTCAACACTCATTCCAAGAGTAATTTTAGCTTCGGCATCTGTGAAATTAGTATTTTTAAATGGGGTCAATCGGATCATTAGACCATTGATATCTCCGTAAGGCCCAATAACCGCATTATGCGAAAATTTCAAAAATGCGATTGGTCTGCTAAATCTTCCGAAGAACAAACCCGTTGCAATTGCAAAACTCAACAACCCAATCAAAGCCTCGGCTGAAGAAAGTGAACTGGTCAAAAAACCTGTAGGACTGATGTGACCATAACCAACTGTAGTAAAGGTTTGGGCACTAAAAAAATAGGCCTGTCCGAATTTGACCCATTCACTGTCAGAACCTGTAATTCCATCCAGATATTCGATACCAATTCCATAATAAAGGCTCGCAAAAATAAAATTAATTCCCACATAAAAAGACAAAATAATAAGCATAAATCTCCAAGCCGGCATATCAATCATCGTATGATACCAGCTAATGCGATGCAACAAATGCATCCCTCGCCTTTCTATATTGGCTGTACCATTCTTATTGATGAAACGGCCACCATAACTATTTGCATTTGTACCAAAACCTGTGTTTTCGTCTGCTTTTGCCTTTTGATTTATTCTTTTTAACAATATCATTTTATCAATTCTTATAAAAAAGTAAAACTACTTAAAAATCACAAGCAAACGAAGCTATTATTCTACTGGACCATTAGGCAATTAGCTATACTGTTTGATGCCTCAAGAAAATTCAAAAGCAAAACTAGCAAATATCCTCTTGGTGATAGTATTTTTTTGTTTTCCGCTTACCACAAAAATTTCTTTTTCTGCTATCAATAAAAAATCAGACTGTCCAGCCTATCCATTCTTAATTTTATAATACCATTAGCTATCGAGACTACTGATATTATTACTGCAAACTTTTTATACAAATGCTTTATTAAAGAATACTAGTTTATAGTTGCTTAAAAAACAGAAAAATCACTTTTGATAATGTCTAAAATTAATTTTAATATATTTATTTTAATTATCTGAAAATCAATGTTTTTATATTATTCCGAGCTTATTGTTAAACAAGAATTAGAGTAATGTACCACGAAATCTTTAAAGATAGAAAAAGAGGTAAGTTTTTTACTTTCGGAGAAATTAAAGAAATACCAGTCTAGTAATTCTGTAGTTCTTACCATACCCAGGAACGGAGTGCCCATTGGTCACGAAATTGCAAAAAGTTTACATCTTCCCCTAGATATTGTGCTTTCTAAAAAAAATAAGCAATCCTTTCAACAAAAAGTTTGCCATCGGTGCCGTATCCTTAGAGTCTATTATAGTTGACAAACACCCAGATATCCCAAAAGAATATATAAAAAAGGAAAGCGTTAGGTTAAAGGAGTTGTTGCGAGAAAAACACAAACTATACAAAAGCAATCGCAAACCTATTGCCGTTGACGGCAAGAATGTTATCATTGTCGATGATGGGATTGCAACCGGAAACAACCTATTAGTGAGCATCGCAATGTTGCGGAAAGAAAATCCAGCTAAAATAATAGTTGCAGTTCCCATATTACTCTGTGACGACCTAAAAAAATTCGAGCAGAATACAGCTGAATTTATCTAGCTGATTGCTTCTAAAGTTTTAAGGGAGTCGGTGGCTTTTACAATCATTTTTATCAGGTGCAAGGCGATGAAGTAATGGAGAGGCTCAGCGTTAGCAACCCAATTGAACAGAAACGAAAGTAATATATCATTATTTAAAACCTTCTAAGATGAAGAAATTAGAAACAGACATTCCATTAACTTCAGTGATGCTCAAAGGGGATTTGGTCATTCCTGAAAATGCAAACGCAATTGTTGTTTTTGAGCATGCTAGCGGCAGCAGTAGATTTACCCCCCGAAACAGAATGGTTGCCGAATTAATTCAAAAGCAAAACATTGGCACTTTATTGTTCGACCTGCTTACAGAGAAAGAGGAAAAGGTTTACCAACAGATTTAACATTGATTTACTAGTAAGTAGATTGATTGAAACCACCAAGAGTGGCTTATGAGCTGTGCTGAAGTGAAGGGCTTGCCCAGTGGCTATTTTGGGGCAAGTACTGGTGTAGCCTCCGCACTAAAAGCGGTAGCCTATTTTAGAGACAGCATAAAAGCGGTGGTATCGCTTGGTGGCAGACCTGATTTGGCTTTGATTGCACTGCCTGAGGTAAAGGTGCCCACTTTAATGTTGATAGGCGGAATAGATGTAAGCGTAATTGGGATAAACAAAATGGCCTATGACGAATTACAATCTGTTAAAGAAATAAAAATTGTTCCCGGGGTAACTCATCTTTTTGAGGAACCGGTCAAATTGCTGGAAATCGAAAATTTAGCTGTTAGCTGGTACAAAAGACATTTGCTAATTAAAGAGATGTCATCTTGACTTAAACTTTCTTTATATAAAAAAGCTTAATGGTAATCCTAAAGAATTATTCTGAAGAGAAACCCAAACATTATACTTGCTATTTAAAAATCAAAAAATCCTAACCAAAGGATTGTTTTTTTTTGCTAATGACATTACTTTACAAACCATCAGATCAAAAAAATATTCTCTAACGGTCTTTTCCTATTAGGAAGAGTAGACAATCTCATAAGAACGTCTGCACTAACGAATGATATAGTTCATTATGGTATCTTATGTTTTGACCTACAAAACTTATCGCCAACACAAATAATTTTAATTATATTTGGCTAGACGAATAGTACTAAAATTGATTCGACATGCCAGACAAAAAATACATCGAAAAACATCCTTATATTTCTTACAGAAAACCTATATTGACAGACGAGGATATGCTGAAACGATCCAAATCTTTCTACAATTTTATGGAAAACCGACGCTCCGTTCGGGAATTCTCTGACAGGGCGGTTCCCCGCAAAGTAATCGAGAACTTGATAAAAACGGCTTCAACGGCCCCTTCGGGTGCACACAAGCAACCCTGGACCTTTTGTGTGGTGTCAGACCCAGAGGTAAAAAAACAAATACGCATCGCTGCCGAAGACGAGGAACTAGAAAGTTACGAATCCCGCATGTCAAGTGATTGGCTGGAAGATTTAAAGCCATTGGGAACAGACTGGCACAAAGCTTTTTTGGAAACCGCTCCTTACCTTATAATCGTTTTTAGACGCATCTATGAATTTGGTGCAGACGGAAAAAAGAAAAATAATTATTACGTTCAGGAAAGTGTAGGCTTGGCTACGGGATTTTTGCTGGCAGCGATTCACAATCTAGGATTGGTCGCATTGACCCATACTCCAAGTCCAATGAATTTTATAAGTGAAATCTTAAATCGTCCCGCAAACGAAAAACCCTTTCTTTTGATCCCTGTGGGTTATCCTGCCGATGAGTGTTGGATTCCAGATATAAAACGAAAAGAACTAGAGGACATTTGTGTTTTTTATTAAAAGGATTCAGCTTTACTAAAGAACCATTCGAAGAAAACATTACAAATAAAAAAATAATTAAATATATGGCCTCAGGATTTTTTGCCCTATTAGATGATATTGCAGCACTTATGGATGACGTTGCAGTTATGAGTAAAGTTGCCACAAAAAAAACAGCAGGAATCTTAGGTGATGATTTGGCTGTTAATGCCGAGAAGGCCTCTGGATTTATTTCTTCAAGAGAAATTCCGGTTTTGTGGGCAATTACTAAAGGCTCCCTTTTAAATAAATTAATGATTCTGCCACTAGCTTTTCTATTGAGCACTTTTGTGCCCGCGGTGATTACTGTTGTACTGCTTCTAGGAGCTATTTATCTAGCCTATGAAGGTGTTGAAAAAATACACGAATACCTAGTTCCTCACCATCATACAGAAAACAGAATCGAAACTAAACCTCTGACAGAATCGGAGATTTTACTACTTGAAAAAGACAAGATCAAATCAGCTGTTGTTACGGACTTTATATTATCAGTAGAAATAGTAATAATTGCATTAGGAACCGTTTTAGGCAAACCCATTCTAAGCCAAATTATCGTAGTAACTTTTATTGCTTTCTTAGCAACCGTGGGTGTCTATGGAATTGTTGCACTTATTATTAGGATGGACGATTTAGGACTTGCCTTAAGAAAAAGAAACAGTACTATAGCGCAATTTATAGGAGAAGTATTGATTCAGGCTTTACCAAAAGTTATCAAAATTTTAGCCTTTGTAGGGACGATTGCATTATTATTAGTAGCTGGTGGAATATTTGTTCATAATATCGAACCATTGCATCATTTTCTAAACGGTATAAGCCTAGGTGATGTGCTAAAAGAATTCATAGTAGGATTAATTGGCGGTATAATAGCTTTGGCTATAGTTTCACTTTTAAAAAATATCTTTACAATAAAAAAAGTATCCGCTAAATAAAAACAAATAATGATTTCAATACAATTGATAGATACAAAGAATGTCCTATACCAAATGGAAAGGGAATTGCGAAACAAAATTTTATTGCGCCCCATTGGTATTCCTGATCATGCTTGGGAAATGCACGATGAAAAAGCCTGGCATTTAGTAGCCGTTGAAAATGATGTGGTTTTTGGTTGTGTTGTCTTGGTCCCGTTGGACCCAGGACAAAAAAAAGCACAATTAATGCAAATGGCGGTGGAAACCAATCAGCAGGGAAACGGAGTCGGTAAATTACTGGTCAATGAATTGCTGTCTTTCTGCAAGTCCAAAGGGATTCAAGAGGTCGTGTGTCATTCCAGAGAGA
>JBLIKQ010000092.1:0-10079 GCA_047635475.1 Porticoccaceae bacterium | reverse complement strand
AGAAGAAGAAGACTGTGCCTTAGAAAGGGATACAAATCCTAAGATTAACATTGCCGTAATTAATAATTTTTTCATTTTTAGTTCTAATTTGTTTTGTCTTACTCTTGTGGCTTTTCAGATTACGCCCCGTTTTTTTGATTGGGACTGGACTCCAATGTTCATTTATCTTTTTGATTTACTTATTTAGCCCTTCTGCCTTTTCAGTGGCAGTCTATTCTTAAACTGTAACTTTGAAAGTTTACTCGATAGCTATAAAAGCCTTGCCAAATATATTATTAAAAACCTTCCTTCATCGGGGCTATTGTAGACAAAAGACAATGCTATTTAAGCCATTTAAATCGTATGTTTACATGCATAAGTTTTAATAGTAATAGTAATGAAACATATAAGTATAATTGTTCCAAAAGGAAATGCTATTACTGGTACCATCGTAGCACCATACAATTTGCTAAACATGGCTAATTCCTATTATAAAAGTATCAGTGTAGTAGATGAAAATTGTTTTATAATTGATTTGGTGGGGTTAGATAAAGAACCTGTGTTGTACCAAACTCTATTCCAAATTACTCCGACCAAGACAATCGATGAGATTAATAAAACTACTTTGATTATTGTTTCTGCCTTTAATGGAGCTAATCTAGAAAAAGATATAGAAATTAATAACGCATTTGTTTCTTGGATTAAAAAGCAAAGAACTGAAAACGGTACAGATGTTGCCTGCTTGTGCACCGGCGCTTTTTTATTGGCTGAAACCGGTCTACTAAATGGCAAACCTTGCTCAACACATTGGATGACACAAGAGCACTTTAAACAACGGTATCCGAGTGTCATTCTGAAACCTGAAAAAATCATTTGCGAGGACAATGGAATAATGTCTAGTGGAGGTGTTTACTATTTTCTTACGTTAATGTTATATATAATTGAGAAATATTACGGAAGAGAAACTGCCATTTGGTGCTCCAAATCGTCTGGGATTGAATTTGATCTCATCAACCAAAATCAATTTATGATTTTTAACGGACAAAAAGAACATGATGATCATTCCATAAAACAAGCCCAATTATATATCGAGAATAATTTTAAAGAGAAATTAAATATTGATGAAATTGCCAACTTCGTTAAAATGAGTAGTCGATCCTTCCTCCGAAGATTTAAGAAAGCTACTGCTAATACTCCCCTAGAATACATCCAACGAGTAAAAATAGAAGCTGCCAAAAAGAGTCTGGAATCTTCTGTACTAAATATTCGGGAAACGATGTACAGTGTAGGTTATGTTGATGAAAAAGCCTTTAGAAATACCTTTAGAAAACATACTGGTTTATCACCTGCGGACTATAAAAACAAATACAATAGGGAAATTATTTTTTCCTGACCTTAGAAAAATGTCTTCTATAAAATAATTTTTAAGTTCAATTGACAGATCGGGCTCAGAATATCCTCAAGTTATTGACCAAATTTAATTTTCAGTATAGACAACTATTTTTTAAACAAAATCCTCTTTAAAACAATATTTTAAAAAAGTTGAATATCTAAATAAACTACCCCAGACTTAAATTTTCGCCGCTTATCTACTTAAATATAAAATTTAGTACTAATTAGATAAAAGTCCACTGTAGTTTCAAATAGAAGTATTTATCGAAGGAGACAATATGCATTCCAAAATACATTGCAACAGCAAAACTGATCTCGATGAAAAAAAACAGCTGTTATTTAAACCTGCTATTACACATGAGTTTGTATACACTTTTCCTAAAACCAATATAGTTTTAATTTAATTCCTTTATATTTACAGTATAAGCAATAATAAATAACGCAGAATAACGGCTATAATAACTCTTTACTTCAAGGTAGATTAAGCATATTTAGCACCCTATTCACTAAAAACGACATTTATGAAAACAATGACTTGTAGCCAACTAGGTGGCTCATGCGATGAAAAATTCCATGCTGAAACTATAGAGGAAATGACTGAATTAAGCAAAAAACACGCCACGGAGATGATTGAAAAGGGAGATGAAGCACATATCAAAGCGATGGGGGATATGCAGGAGCTAATGCATTTCTCAGAAGGTATGAATGCATGGTATGAAAATAAAAGAAAAACATTTGACTGTTTAACACACGATGACAACTAATACCGCTTAAAAGTAAAAACCCTTTCAAAATGAAATTTGAAAGGGTTTTTTATAATTAGAAAGGGATGCCTTTAAATTCCGGCAACCGCTTTTATTTCATCAATAATGCGCAAAGCCAAAGTATCTGCCTGTGCTTGCGAAGGCGCTTCTGTATAAATACGAATAATAGGTTCGGTATTCGATTTTCTCAAATGTACCCATTCATTTGCGAAGTCAATTTTTACTCCATCAACTGTTGTGATATCTTCATTTTTATATTTTTCAGTCATCGCAACTAGAATGGCATCAACATCAATTTGTGGTGTCAACTCAATCTTATTTTTACTCATGTAGTATTCTGGGTAGGAAGCGCGCAAAGCAGAAACGGTCATCTTCTTGTTAGCCAAATGCGTTAAAAACAAAGCCACACCCACTAAACTGTCACGACCATAATGTGACTCTGGGTAAATGATTCCACCGTTCCCTTCTCCGCCTATAATGGCATTGTTTTTTTTCATCAAGTCAACTACATTAACTTCACCGACAGCGCTTGCTTCATAACCTTTTTTATGAAAGTTTGTCACATCGCGCAAAGCTCGAGAAGAAGACATATTCGAAACCGTATTTCCTGGGGTTTTACTCAACACATAATCAGCACAAGCCACTAGCGTATATTCTTCACCAAACATTTCACCGTCTTCACAAATAAAAGCTAAACGATCGACATCTGGATCAACCACAACTCCTAAATCTGCTTTTTCTTTAACAACCAGTTCTGATATATCTGTCAAATGTTCTTTTAGAGGCTCTGGATTGTGAGGGAACTGTCCGTTAGGTTCACAGTATAATTTCACCACTTCCACTCCCATCAATTCAAGTAATTTAGGAATAATAATCCCTCCAGATGAATTGACTCCATCTACGACCACTTTAAACTTAGCCGCTTTTACTGCTTCAACATCAACCAAAGGCAGGTTTAGTACTTCATCGATATGGATATCCATATAGGCATCATTTTCTGTAACTTCTCCTAAACTGTCCACATCCGAAAAATCGAAAGCCTCGGCTTCAGCAATAACAAGAATTTTTTCTCCTTCAATACCATTCAAGAATTCCCCTTTTCCATTCAATAGTTTCAGGGCGTTCCATTGTTTTGGGTTGTGGGAAGCCGTTAGAATAATTCCTCCATCCGCTTTCTCCAAGGGTACCGCAATTTCGACTGTAGGTGTTGTGGATAAACCCAAGTCTATTACATCGATTCCTAAACCAATCAAGGTATTCACTACCAAATTATGAATCATAGGGCCAGATATGCGCGCATCACGGCCAACAACCACTTTTAATTTAGCTTCAGTCTTACTTCTGGAAGCGGTACTGTTTTTTAACCAGGTACCGTATGCCGAAGCAAATTTTACAGCATCAACCGGCGTAAGGTTATCCCCTACTTTACCTCCTATAGTTCCGCGAATTCCAGATATCGATTTTATTAAAGTCATTTATACATTTTTAAATATTCAGTTATTTCTTTTTAATTTCCACAAATATAATAATTGGCAGTTTAAAAAAGTCAATTAGAATTCATAATTTAGGCGGATGAATTTTTTAGCACACATCTATCTTTCTGGCGATAATGACTTAGTGAAAATTGGCAACTTTATGGCTGACGGGATTCGGGGGAAACATTTTAAAACTTTTCCGCTGGAAATTCAAAGAGGAATTGTTCTACATAGAGCAATAGATACTTTTACGGATGCACATCCAGTTTTTAGAACCAGCACTAAAAAACTACATAAACGCTACCATCATTATTCTGGCGTGATTGTCGATGTATTTTACGATCATTTTCTGTCAAAAAACTGGACTCGTTATTCTGATCAAAATCTTGACGATTATATACAGCGTTTTTATCAAACTTTGGACGATAATAAAGATATCCTTACTGAAAAAACTATCTATTTAATGCCTTATATGATCAAACAAAACTGGTTATTGAGCTATCAAACCATTAGTGGGATTGACGGTATCTTAACCCAGATGGATGGCCGAACAAAAAATAAGTCAAAAATGCGTTTCGCTAGCGAAGAACTTCAGGAGTACTATTTAGAATTCGAACAGGAATTCACTATTTTCTTTGAAGATCTAAGAGCACATGTACATCAACATTTAAACGTAGAATGATTACTTTTAACTAAAGGAATTCTATATGTTAAAACTTTTAAAGCTCATTAAAGACCCGAACAACAAGTAAAATTTTTTATTTGTAACCAAAAATGAAATCATGAAAAAAATACTATTACTGCTTTCCTTGGCTATTATAAGCTGCAAATCGGATGAAAAAGCAATTAGCCAAACAGGTCTGTTAGCCAATAAAGCGATGGTTGTTTCAGCACGTGAGGAAGCCTCGGAAATAGGAGTTTATATCATGAAAAAAGGCGGTAATGCATTTGATGCTATGGTGGCAACGGAACTAGCTCTAGCTGTGTGCTATCCACAAGCCGGAAACATAGGCGGAGGTGGTTTTATGGTCTATAGAAAAGCCAATGGGGAAACTGGTGCCCTAGATTATAGGGAAAAAGCACCACTGGCTGCAACCAAAGATATGTTTCTTGGTAAAAACGGAAATGTAATTGAAGGCAAAAGTACAGCTACCGCATTTGCATCCGGAGTTCCTGGAACTCTTGCTGGTTTATTTGCTGTCCATAATAAATTTGGTTCTTTAGCTATTGCAGAGATTCTTGCTCCCGTAATCGCATTAGCAAAAAAAGGAGTTGTTGTAACTGATTTTCAAGCGAAAAGCTTAGCTGATTACAGGGCTACTTTCATTGAAACCAATGGCTCCAACAGTTTGTTTTCTCAAGAATACAAGGTCGGTGATACTATAAAATACCCAGCTCTTGCCCATACTTTACAAAGAGTTTCTGATAACGGACGTAATGAATTTTACAAGGGAGAAACAGCCCAAAAACTAATTAATTTCTTGAAAAACAAAGGTGGAAATATGACAGTCAAAGACTTAAATGTCTACGAAGCCAAATGGAGAACACCAATCACTTTTAAATACAAAGACTTAAAAATCACTTCTATGTCTCCGCCTAGCAGTGGAGGGATTTGTTTGAGCCAAATTATGAAGATGATTGAACCTTTTGATATTGCTCAAATGGGACACAACAGTGTTAAAGCCATTCAAGTGATTACAGAAGCAGAACGAAGAGCCTTTGCTGACAGGAACTCTTACTTAGGAGACCCTGATTTTGTAAAACTTCCTGTTAAAGAGTTATTAGATTCTGTCTACATAAAAAACAGAATGAGTGATTTTTCATTCGATAAAGCTTCGAAATCTTCTGAAGTTGGAAAAGGGAAAATTGCAGGATACGAAAGCAATCAAACCACGCATTACTCCATTGTGGACTCCGAAGGAAATGCAGTTTCTGCTACAACGACTTTAAATGACAATTATGGTTCTAAAATATATTGCGATGAATTAGGCTTTTTTCTAAACAATCAAATGGACGATTTTAGTTCTAAACCAGGTGTTCCAAATCTTTATGGACTTACCGGAACAGAGGCCAATAGTATTGCGCCAGAAAAAAGAATGCTGAGTTCTATGACACCAACCATACTGGAGAAAAACAAAAAATTATTTATGGTAGTAGGAACTCCTGGCGGTTCTACCATTATTACATCCGTAATGCAAACGATCTTGAATGTGTATGAATACAAAATGAGTATGCAAGAGGCAGTTAATGCTCCGCGTTTTCACCATCAATGGCTGCCAGATGAAGTAACATTCGAACCCAATTCATTTGATAAAGAACTATTGGAAAAAGTAAAAGAAAAAGGATATAAAATCAACGAAACTAATAAGGAAATTGTGGGTCAGGTAGATGCCATTTTAGTCTTACCAAATGGAAAATTAGAGGGCGGTGCTGATAAAAGAGAGGATAACAAAGCAATTGGATTCTAAAATACATTTGAACCGATTCTATTCTAAAAAATAAAATAAACAGTCCAGAAATGAAAAAATTTATCGTTCTATTATGCATGCTTTCTTTAGGTTGTAAAGCACAAAATACTACCGTAGAACCAACAGGAATGATCGCCAATAAAGCTATGGTCGTTTCGGCACGAGAAGAAGCCTCAAAAATTGGTGTTGAAATCATGAAAAGAGGTGGAAATGCATTTGATGCCATGGTAGCTACAGAATTGGCACTTGCGGTTGCCTACCCATATGCAGGAAATCTTGGAGGTGGTGGTTTTATGGTCTATAGAAAAGCCAATGGAGAAACAGGAACTTTAGACTATCGCGAGAAAGCTCCTTTAGCAGCCACAAAAGACATGTTCCTTGATAAAGAAGGTACCTTCATCAAAGGGAAAAGTACAAAAACTCCTCTGGCCATAGGAATTCCCGGAACCATTGCGGGAGTTTTTGCAGTTCATAAAAAACTAGGTTCTTTGCCAATAAAGGAAATATTTAAACCGGTAATCGAATTAGCCGAACGTGGCGTTATAGTCACTCAAAAACAAGAAGAGCGCCTAAACAGCTACAGGAAAGAACTGACGAAAATAAACGGTTCTAATTCGGTTCTCTCTAAAGAATATAAAGAGGATGATGTTATTAAATATCTTGCACTAGCAAATACTTTAAGACGGATTTCAAAGAATGGAAGGAATGAGTTTTACAAAGGAGAAACAGCAAAAAAAATGGTTGCTTACTTAAAAGAAAAAGGAGCCATTATCACGATGGAGGATTTGGCTAAATATGAAGCCAAATGGAGAAATCCGATTACTTTTAAATATAAAGATTTGAATATCATTTCGATGGCACCACCGAGTAGCGGAGGAATCTGTTTGGCGCAAATATTTAAAATGATTGAACCTTATGATTTGTCGAAAATGGGACACAATTCAGCTGCAGCCATTCAGCTTATTGTGGAAGCAGAAAGAAGAGCCTACGCAGATCGCAGTTATTTTCTAGGTGACCCTGATTTTGTTAAAATTCCATTAAAAGCATTGATGGATGATAGGTATCTAAAGCAAAGAATGTCCAGCTTTAATGTGGATAAAGCCACTCTTTCCTCGGATATCAAAGAAGGAGAAGTAAGCTACAATGAAAGTATGGAGACGACACATTATTCAATTATAGATCAATTTGGAAATGCAGTTTCGGCAACTACCACATTAAATGCGGGTTACGGTTCAAAATATTATTGTGATGCCTTAGGGTTCTTTTTAAATAACGAAATGGATGATTTCAGCGCAAAAGCAGGAGTACCCAACATGTTTGGACTTGTAGGCAATGAAGCAAATAGCATTGCTCCAGAAAAGAGGATGTTAAGTTCTATGACGCCTACCATTGTTGAAAAAAATGGAAAGCTCTTTATGTCCGTAGGATCTCCAGGTGGTTCCACTATCATTACATCCGTATTGCAAACAATCTTGAATGTTTCTGAATACAATTTAAGCATGCAGCAAGCAGTAAACGCGCCGCGATTTCACCATCAATGGTTGCCCGATCTGATCACTTTCGAGCCTAATACATTCGGTAGTAAAACTTATGAAACTCTAAAAGGAAAAGGCTATCTCATTAGTGAAAAAACAACTCCGGTAATCGGAAAAGTCGATGCTATTTTAGTACTTCCAACTGGAGTACTTGAAGCTGGAGCAGATTTCAGAGGAGACGACAAAGCAGCTGGTTTTTAAAAACATGAAATTAATCACTGAGCAAGAAATTGCTTTTGTCGAAAAAGTGATGTCGATAATGTTTTTGCGATGACTAAATACATCCCAAATAAGTTTGACTTCTTGGGAATAAAAACAACTGAAAGAAGGCGTTTACTTAAAGCTATCTTGAAAGAAAATAAACAAGAATTTGCTGCTAATGCAAGATTATTAGCGACTCTATTATTTGAAAAAAACAACGGGAATTCCATTATTGTGCAATAAAAATTTTAATAAAACAACTATCAAATAATTATAAAAAGTAAGATGTTAAGCTAATCGAAAAGCTGATAAGCACAAATTCCTAGTGGGAAACTGTAGACGCTATTTTATTTCAATTGGTTTATAATAAAGACAAAACAAATTTTGATTTGCGGAAAGAGAATAGTGTGCAACATAAATTGTCTTCTGAATTTTTTATTTAAAAAGCAATTGGTTGGGCTTTGCGCAAATATGCTAAAACAAATCCAAAGGCAGTAAAGAAATTTGTTACGACCAATTACTTAAAGCCTTTGAGCAGAAAAGAAGCGCTCAAAAACTTAAATTATGCCTAAATTAATAGTAATTTAGCACTTTCAAAAAAAAATAAATGCTCAAAAAGTTTTTTTCTAGATTAGAAAGCATAATTGCATGGTCCCAATCCATACTTACAGAAAAGCAATTTATTTTCTTATCTAGCGTATTGGTTGGTATCAGTTCTGCATTCGCAGTAATTGTATTAAAAACTTTTGCCCACTGGGTTTTTTCATTTGCCACTTACATAAATGGAATTCTAAAGTTGAGTTTTATAAATAGTATTTTACCTATTGCAGGGCTTTTGCTCACGGTTTTTGTAGTCAAAAGAGTGCTTGGCGGTACTATTGAAAAAGGAACTTCCCAAATTTTATATGCAGTCGCAAAGAAAGCCAGTATCATTCCAAAAAAACAAATGTATGCCCATATAATTACTAGTTCCCTAACCGTAGGTCTCGGTGGATCGGCGGGTTTAGAGAGTCCTATTGTGGTTACTGGGGCTGCTTTTGGATCGAATTATGCACAGAAATATAAACTAAGTTATAAAGACAGAACCCTTCTAATAGGTTGTGGAGTTGCTGCTGGAATTGCAGCAGCATTTAATGCACCAATAGCAGGTGTTTTGTTTGCAATCGAATTTTTACTAGTTGATGTCAGTATTTCAGCATTTACTCCAATTATGATTGCCGCGGCAACAGGCGCTCTGGTCTCTCAAGTAGTACTAGACGAAACAATACTCTTAAATTTTAGACAACAACAAGTTTTTGATTATTATAAAATACCATTTTATATTCTCTTGGGAATATTAACCGGTTTCATTTCGGTTTATTACACTCGGTATTTTCAAAGAACAGAGTACTTTTTTCACAAACTTAAATTGAATCCTTACAAAAAAGCATTGGCCGGTGCCTCAATTCTTGCGGTCTTGATTTTTATTTTTCCAACGTTATTTGGTGAAGGATATGAAAGTATCAAAGTATTGTCAGACAGTGACCCCGGTAAGTTATTAGAAAACACCCTCTTCAGCAGCTTTAGAGATAATGCATGGGTTCTATTGGCATTTGTTGGACTAACGATGATGCTTAAAGTTTTTGCTACTGGAATTACTCTTGGAGCTGGAGGAAACGGAGGTAATTTTGCTCCTGCTCTATTTTTGGGTTCCTATCTTGGTTATTTCTTTTCTAAGGCTCTTAATTTAACAGGTCTAACCCAGTTACCAGTGAGTAATTTTACCATGGTGGGTATGGCTGGAATTTTGAGCGGATTGTTTCATGCGCCATTAACGGCCATCTTCCTTATTGCGGAAATTACTGGAGGTTACAGTTTAATGCTGCCACTGATGCTGGTCGCTTCAATCAGCTTTGCGATTTCAAAACGATTTGAGAAACACTCCATGGATGTAAAAGAGCTGGTACAAAAAGGACATGCTTTTACAAGTAACAAAGACACTAATGTACTTTCAACATTAGACACTACTTCGATTATACAGACAGATTATTTGACTGTTTCACCAGATGAAAATTTAGAAAAGCTGGTCGATTTAATATCCCATTCCAATCAGGTTATATTTGCCGTCGTGGACAAAGAAAAGCGCTTATTAGGTGTAGTTCACTTCAACAATATAAGAGAAATCATCTTCAATTCTTATAGGGTAAAATACACTTTGGTAAAAAATATAATGGCTGAGCCCTCTGAAATAATCTACCCTTTTAACAGCATGGAAACGGTTATGAA
>JBLIKQ010000091.1:0-10364 GCA_047635475.1 Porticoccaceae bacterium | reverse complement strand
TTTTTATTTTCTGTGGGTTTTGGGCATTTTATTAATCATCACGGGTTATCAGATTACCAATAAAGTCGCTTCGAACATCAAAAACCAATACCAACTAATTTAATTTTTTCTATGAAACTAACCACCGAACAGATAGAATATGTAGAAAATTATATTATTTCGAAGGACATTAAATATTATGAGTTACAAATAGAGCTGACTGATCATATGGTGACAAGTATGGAAGAGTTCTGGAAAAAAGATCCTGAATTAACTTTTCATCAGGTGAAATACTATGCTGAAGATAAATTTGGCAGGAACGGATTTAATGCGATTGAAGTGGAGCGTACTCAAATACTAAGAAAAGAGTTTAAAAGAGCACAATTGAAAATGGTTGCGGAGTATTTTAAATTCCCCAAAATTATTTCAGCTATTCTGTTAGCCTTTTTAGCTTTTAAGGCATCTTTTTATTTTGATGAACCAGTAAACTTTGTTAAAAATTTATTCCTTTTACTAGCAACACTTTTTATTCCAGCACTCTATTCTTTTTACACAAATAGAAAAATTAAAGAGAAACGTTTTTTAGAATTGAATATTAGTCATGGTATTTTCACAGGAATTTTCGGATTGATGTACTGGGCAATGTATCTATTAAATTCTTTTAAGGAGTCGGTTCAATCGCATCCACTTTTAATATTAGCTTTCTGTTGTTTATGGGTAGTGGGTATCTTATTTTTAATTACAGGAATTCATCTTCAAAAGAAGACAATCGAGAACGTAAAAAGACAATACCAACTGATTTAATTTTTGCTATGAAACTAACCACCGAACAAATAGCCACGATAGAAGAAACTCTAGTTTTAAACGGAGTTGTCTATGACGATATCAAGCTCGAATTATTAGACCATATTGCTACTGAAATTGAGTCGGAATGCAGTATTGAAGATAAAGCTTTTGAGGTTATTTTAAAAGAGGTATTTGAAAAATGGAAACAGCAATTAAGACCAGCATCTCATAATCTATGGCTTGGCTCTGGGCTTTCGGCTCCAAGAATTATTGTGGACAAATTAGCCAATGAGAAGAAAAGGGAACTTTTTATTGGAGGAATTATTGTTAGTTTAATTACGGTTGTAATTTTAGCTGTTGATAATAAATTTCAAGATTCATCAATTTTATATAACATTGTTTTTTTTCTAAAAACCTTATCCTTGATGGGGGCTTTACTAATGATAAGCGGTAAATTATACTTTTTTAAGTGTAAAATACAAACAACTTACTTATTCCGGTTTAATAAAAGTTTTTATGTGATTCTGCTATGGAGCGTATTTATTGGAATTGGTCTTTTTCCTATCCTGCCTTTTAATAAAAATATAGAAATAAAAGCAACTGCGTTGATTATAACTTTGGCTTATTTATTTTTAATTTATGGGAATTTAAAGCTTTTTTACAAACATTTCCAATTTGAAAACAGAATGAAAGTTATATGAAACTAACCAGCCAACAAATAGATCATCTTTTTACTTTTACCCGCCAGCATTATGTGGAATGGTATGATTTGCAATCAGAACTAGTGGATCATCTCGCGAATGCAATAGAAACACAATGGCTAGAAAACCCGAAGCTTAGTTTTGACCAAGCCCTAAATATCGAATTCAAGAAGTTTGGTGTTTTTGGGTTTATGGATGTGGTAGAAAAACGCCAAACTGTCTTGAGTAAAAAATACAATGGCTTAGTTTGGAATCATTTTAAAGACTTTTTTGGAGTCCCTAAGATTGTGCTGACGATTGCAATCACTTTACTATTATTTAGTGTTTCGAGAATAGGCATTTATAGCGAATGGATTTTTATTAGTTTCTATAGTATTTTATTAGGGCTGGCATTTTATAAGTTAGTCAAAAACAGTTTACTTAAAAAAAGGGAAAAACAAGCAGGAGAAAAAAGATGGTTGTTTGAAGAAATAATTCATCAATATGGAGGTTTTGCCGGAATCATTATTTTCCCGTTTCATATATTCGTTCAAATCTTTAATCACGCTGATGATTTTTTAGGAAATGACTATAACATACTGGGCTTAAGTTTCTTTTTGGTACTATTTAGTCTAGTGCTTTTTATTATCTTTAAAGTTATTCCATCTAAGGCAGAAGAGTACTTACTGGCCACTTATCCAGAATATAAACTTGAAAAACTGTAACTTTTTATTATTTTTAAGCACTCATAACAAAACGAAATTTAAAACTACATGTTCAAACGTTTTATTTACCTAGAATGGAAGGCTTTTACTAGATCAGCTTCTTTCGCAACTAATATAGCTCTGAAAATCGTTACGGGGTTTATAGCCATTTATTTTACCTTGGTTTTTTTAGCTTTAGGAATTGGAGCTTTTTATATTCTAAAGAAAATGAATCTAGATCCTCTAATAACAGTAAATAAATTCATGATTTACTATGTATTGACGGATTTAGTTATCCGATTTATGTTGCAAAAAATCCCCTTGATGAACATTCGTCCCTTGTTGATTTTCCCGATAGAAAAATCTACGATCGTACATTTCTCTTTGGGAAAAACTATTTTGTCATTCTTTAATTTAGTGCATGGATTTTTTCTAATTCCATTTAGTGTTGTTTTAATCGTCGAAGGTTATGATCCAGTGTCAGTAATACTTTGGTTTATTGCGCTGTTTTCATTGCTGTACATTAATAACTTTGTCAATATAATATTGAGTAATAAAGACAATTTATTCGCTATTTTCCTTGGAATTGTAGCTGTTTTGGCCGGTTTACAGTATTATGGATTGTTTAATATCACGGATTATACCGCACCATTATTTGATGCTGTTTTCAACACCTATTGGGCTTTTGTAGTTCCGGTCTTGGTTTTAATCGCGTTATATTATGTTACGTTCCAGTATTTCAAGAATGATTTATACCTCGATGCTGGATTGACTAGCAAACTTGATATCGCCAGAACAGAAGAGTTGACTTGGTTGAACCAATTTGGAACCGTAGGAACGTTCTTGAAAAATGATATAAAATTAATCAAAAGGAACAAACGATCTAAGACTACCGTGGGCTTAAGCGTTATGTTTCTTTTTTATGGACTTCTTTTTTTTACAAACGGAATCGAAGCGTATAACAATCCTATAATGCACATTTTTGCTGGAATTTTTGTTTCTGGCGGGTTTCTGATCACCTTCGGGCAATTTGTACCGAGTTGGGATAGCGCTTATTACCAGTTAATGATGACTCAAAACATTCCTTATAAAGGTTATTTGAGTTCTAAATGGTGGCTGATGGTTATTGCTACTATAGTTACCACAACAATCGCATCTTTCTATCTTTACTTTGGATTTCAGGTGTATTTAACCATTGTTGTAGGGGCAATTTATAATATAGGTGTCAATTCACATCTGGTTTTATTGGGTGGTGCCTACACGAAAACACCAATTGACTTGAGTTCTGGTAAAGGTGCATTTGGTGACAAAAAAGCATTTAATATTAAAACCATGCTGATTTCGATACCGCAGCTGGCGTTACCTGTTTTATTGTATTGGATAGGCTCAACTTTAGCAAATGCCAATGTGGGTTTACTGTTAGTGGCATCGGTAGGAGTATTAGGGTTTGCTTTAAAAGACAAAGCTTTCTCCTTGATCGAAAAGATCTATAAGTCCGAGAAATACGCAACAATTGCCGCTTATAAACAAAAAGGGTAAGCTTCTGTTTTTAGCAAGCGACAAACTAAATCAACAATTAACCGAATAAATTTTTTCAAAAATGATACAAGTAAACAACCTTTCGAAAACATATAACGGTACAACCGTATTAAAAATAGATAATCTAGAAATAAAAAAAGGAGAAAGCTTAGGTTTAGTTGGGAATAATGGAGCAGGAAAAACTACGTTTTTCAGTCTGTTGTTAGACCTAATTCAACCTTCAACAGGACATATTATTAACAATGACGTTCAGGTAAACACTAGTGAAGCTTGGAAGCCATTTACAGCTTCTTTTTTAGACGAAAGTTTTTTGATAGGCTATCTCACTCCTGAGGAATATTTTTATTTTATAGGGGATTTGCGTGGCCAAAATAAAGCCGACGTTGATGCTTTATTGGCTAAACACGAAGAGTTTTTTAATGGAGAAATCTTGAATAACAAAAAATACCTACGTGATTTGTCCAAGGGAAATCAAAAGAAAGTGGGTATAATCGCGACTTTGATAGGCAATCCGGCGGTGGTAATTCTAGACGAGCCTTTTGCTAATTTAGATCCCACAACCGTAAACCGATTAAAAAAAGTAATAAAAGAACTTGCAGAAAATCCTAATATAACAATCCTCGTTTCTAGTCATGATTTGCAACATACGGTAGACGTTTGTGATAGAATTGTAGCATTAAATAAAGGGTCGTTGGTAAAAGACATACATACCTCTGAAGAGACTTTAAGTGAGTTAGAAGCGTTTTTCGCTGTTTAAACTTTCATATTTCAAAAAGAAACGTATTTTTACCAGCCATTGTAATAAAAGACATTTTTAAAAGTTTAATGATAAAAAACGTTTAGCATTGAAAATCAACTCATTTAAATATTCAATTGCCTTAGGATTGTTGTTTTTTTTGGTAGCCTGTTCTACCAGGAACAGTAGTTTTTTGTCTAGAAATTCTCATGCCTTAAGCACCAAATACAATATTTTATACAATGGTCAGTTGGGCTTAGTTGATGGTGTTGAAAGTGTCAAGTCTGGAAGTAATGATAATTTTTGGAAACGTTTGTCTATTGAAAGAATGCAAATAAATGATGATGTACTTGCAGAGGAAAAAACAAAAAACAAGGATTTTGAAGTCGCTGAAACTAAGGCTACAAAGGCCATTCAAAAACATTCAATGAATATTGGGGGAAGGGAAAGGAACTCTCAAATAGATGAAGCCTACTTATTACTTGGGAAATCCCGTTATTACGATCGAAGATTTATTCCTGCATTAGATGCATTCAATTACATATTGTATAAATACCCAAATAGCAGTAAAATATATGAAGCTAAAATTTGGCGTGAAAAAGCCAATATGCGTTTGGGGAATGATGCAATGGTAGTTAGTAACATGACTAGACTATTGAGGAATAAAAAACTTGAAAAACAAGTTCTTGCTGGTGCAAATGCACTTTTATCAGAAGCCTTTTTAAATCTTGAAGAAAAAGACAGTGCAGTTGCTAGGTTAAAATTAGCCGAGAAATTTACTAAACGAAACAATGAGAGAGCTCGATATCGATTTATATTAGGCCAACTCTATGAAGAATTAGGTAAGAAAGACAGTGCGTTATACAGTTATGAATCGGTAATAGAGATGAATAGAAAATCTGAAAGGAAATACGTTATTCAATCTCAAGTAAGAAAAGCGCAGTTGTTTGACTATCGAAAGGGAGATACAACAGCCTTTCTGAAGAACTACAATAAACTAATTACTGACCGTGAAAACAGACCTTTTTTGGACTTACTATTCTATCACAAGGCTGTTTTTTATGATAAATATAATAATCAAAAACAAGCTTTTAAATTTTATAATGCCTCATTAAAAAAAGCAACTGCGGACCAATATTTAGTTGCATCTAATTATAGGAATTTAGGGAATATGTATTTTAAAGATACGAAGTACCCTATTGCCGCAAAATATTATGACAGTACATTAGTCAAACTCGAACTAAAAAACAGAGAGTACATTCACATTAAGAAAGTCAGAAAAGATTTGGACGAAGTTATTCTATACGAAGCATTAGCATCAAGAAACGATAGCATTATGAATGTTGTTTCTTTACCTGAAGCTGGAAGAGTAATGTACTTTGAAAGTTATATAGAGAAACTAAAAAAGAAGGATGAAGATAAAAGAATAGCTGAATATAAATTAAAAACGACACTCGAGAATATCGAAAGAAATAGCAAAACGGGATCTATAGATCTAGCTACTTCTGTTCAAAACCGAGGCATTTCGGCAGGAAAATCACCCCTTATGCCTCCTTCAATGGCAAACACAAATCAAAAAGCAAGTATTTTCTACTTTTATAATCCCACAACTGTGGCGTTTGGCAAGGTAGAGTTTAAAAAAACATGGGGAGGAAGGAGTTTAAAAGGCAATTGGCGTGAATCGTCATTCACTTCAACTACAGTTTCGACAGATACAATTAGTTCCACTAACGTAGCTCAGGATAAGGCTGAGGCAGAATCGGACAAAATAATAGAAGAATACACCACAGTTTTCTACCTAAACCAACTACCAACAAATCAAAAAGTTGTTGATAGTATCGCTAAGGAGCGCAATTCGGCCTATTATCAACTTGGGGTAATCTATAAAGAAAAATTTAAAGAATATGAATTGGCCACAAATAAACTGGAGCAATTATTAAAGAATAACCCAGAAGAAAAACTGATTCTTCCGGCAATGTATCATCTATATAAAATATACCAAATTACAGACAATGCTAAGGCAGAGAGTATGAGAAACAATATTAATAGCAAGTTTCCAGATTCTCGCTACGCAAAATTGATAAATAACATTGCTACGGATGAAGTCTCAATTATTGGTACTCCTGAAGCGGTTTACAACAAATGGTATAAGCTGTACACAGAAGCGGAATATGTTGCTGTTTTAGAGAACTTGGACGATCTGATTAATCAATTTTCCGGTGATGAAATTGTTACAAAATTTGAACTGCTAAAAGCCAATACAGTTGGAAAATTAAAGGGGCTATCGGCCTATAAAGCTACGTTAAAATATGTAGCGGATAGTTATCCGAATACTGAAGAAGGTATAAATGCGCATGAAATTTTGACGAATCAAATTCCTTTTTTAGAGAAGATGAATTTTAGTAGCAAGGATACTGAAAACTGGAAAATTATTTATAAAGTAGGAATAAAAGAAGATAAAAGCACAAAGGCAATCGAAGATAAAATCGACAAATTTATTACAACGGATAAAGGTAAAAGATTAAATTACTCATTTGATGTTTATACGGGTAAAGAGAATTTCATTATAATCAACGGTTTAAACAGTGAGGCCCACGCTAGAAATATAGCTTTGCTTTTAAAAGAAAATAAAGAGTATAAAATTGACGAAGCGGCGATTGTAATCACTAATAAAAATTATAAAGTAACCCAAATCAATAAAAATCTAGATACTTATTTAGAATCAAAAAAGAAATAAATATGTTTAATAAAAAAGCAAAGCCCTACACTGAACTTTTAGGAAAAACAAATAGAATAGTGGAGGGAACCATTATCAAGGGAGATATTATCTCTAAAGCTGACTTTAGACTAGACGGTGTATTAATAGGGAATTTTGAAACTACCGGAAAATTGGTGGTTGGTTTAGCGGGAAGTATTACCGGAGATATCATCTGTAATAATGCGGATATCGAGGGAAAATTTAATGGAAATATTCAAGTTGCTGAGGTGCTTAACGTCAAATCAAAAGCAAGTATTCATGGTGATGTGACGGTAGGTAAATTATCGGTAGAGCCAGGTGCTGACTTTAGTGCTTCTTGCGTAATGAAGATTAATGTAAAAAACCTCTACATTACTGATGAACAAGAAATCAAAAAACAACAAACAAGCTAGTAAATGGCTAGGTCTTATTAATATCCCCATTCAAATGGGAGTTATCATCTTCGTGTTTTCCTTTATAGGAAGTTGGCTTGATGAAAACCACCCTAGTCCTAAAGTATATTATAATAAAATTCTTGTAATGATAGGAGTTGGCTTGGCTTTATACAATGTCATACGGCAAGTCAACGAAATTAACAAACCACAATAATTTTGTCGAGAAAAAGAGTGATCAATATGTATTATTGTATTTTTTAATGACAACTTAAATTTAAAATAACTTTGAGCCTTAGTGCTTGTGCGGTCAAAACCAATCTAATGAATTTAAAAAATTATAAGCCGACTCTGAATTTGTTGCTACTGGCAGGAATTGCTTATTTGATTCATAAATTGATTTTTTACTTGTGGAAAATTAATGGGAACGCCTTCCTGTATCCAATGGAAACTATTTATTTGCTGTTTTTAGGAATGTCTATTCTGGTCTTTACAGTAGTACTGAAAGTGAAGGAACAAAATTTTGATAATATAGGTATGTCCTTTCTTTTAGCAACAACTGTCAAAATGGTTTTTTGTTATTTAATTTTAAAGCCTATATTGCGCTTCAATACTAATGACAATTCATTAGAGAAAGTCAATTTTTTTAGTGTGTTCGTTTTGTTTTTAACAATTGAAACTGTTTTAACGATAAGAATATTAAATAAAAAGCAATAAATCTCAAATGACATTGAAGAATTGCAAAAAATAAGGTTTTTTATTCTTTTGAATATTAATAAAAAATGTACATTTGCACCAAATTTCAGAAACGTAAAAAATTAAGATATTTAATAGTTATGGTGATTTCAAATAGGCCAATTAGATTTATAATAGCAACTTTTCTAGCATGTCTTCCTTTAATGAGTTTTGCAAATCCAGAAGTGGATTCTGTAAAAGTTAATACTGAAGTGGCTCAAGAGGTTACGGAACAAGCACACGAAGGAGCTCATGCTGAACCTACAGATGTAAAATCTGAAATTAAAGCATTTATAGGTCATCACGTATTAGATTCTCACAGCTTTACTTTTTTCGCAGATGACGTTGAAGGAGAGCACTATGGTTTTTCTTTACCAGTAATCCTCTGGGATAATGGGATTCAGTTTTTCTCATCTGCTAGATTTGAGCATGGAGAAGCAGTTGCAGAATCAAATGGTAATTTCTATAAAATCAATCATCACGACGGTAAAATTTATAAATTGGATTCTGCGGATGGTAAAATAACAGAAGACGAAGAAAGTGGTTTTCCTACCAATGTTCGTCCAATTGATTTTTCTATTACAAAAACAGTATTTTCTGTAATGATAGCATCATTGTTGATGTTTTTGTTATTTACCGGGTTGGCAAAATCATATGGTAAAAATGGAGGTATAGCCTCAGGTGCTGGTAGAATGTTTGAGCCATTAGTGTTGTTCATTCGTGACGAAATTGCTATTCCTAATATTGGTGAAAAACATTATAAGAAATACATGAGTTACTTACTGACTGTATTTTTCTTTATATTGTTCCTAAATATATTTGGTTTGATGCCATTTGGGATAAACGTAACCGGAAATTTGACAATTACATTTGCGTTAGCAATAATGACATTTTTAATCACAAATCTTACAGCCAACAAAAATTACTGGAGTCATATTTTCTGGATGCCAGGTGTGCCAAAAGTAATGCGTGTAGTACTAGCTCCGATAGAGCTTTTAGGAGCTGTTATTAAGCCGTTTTCATTAATGATACGGTTGTATGCAAATATTTTTGCAGGACATATTGTTTTGATGAGTATTATTGGTTTAATGTTTATTTTCAAAAGTTGGATTGGAAGCACTCTATCTTTTGGATTATCGTTTGCGCTTTCTATACTTGAAATACTGGTAGCTTTTTTACAAGCGTATATTTTCACATTGTTATCTGCACTGTACTTTGGTTCAGCTGTAGAAGAGCATCATCATGAAGAAGTTCATTAGCTAAATGCAATAAGGTCAAAAGTCTGAAAGTCAAAAACAAGAGGACCTTAAAAAAGAGTGTTTAATTTTTAATTATATATATTATGGAAGGTTTAAATTTTGTAGGAGCAGGTTTAATTGTTATCGGAGCAGGTTTAGGTATTGGTAGAATTGGTGGTTCAGCAATGGACGCTATTGCTCGTCAACCAGAAGCTTCAGGGAAAATCCAAACAGCTATGCTTATCGCAGCTGCATTAATTGAAGGTATTGGTTTTGCTGCGTTGTTCGCAGCTTAATTAGAACTTAAAAACAATAGTTACAACGGTTGGTTGTAACTGTTGTTTTAAATTAAAACATTACGAATTGCCTCTGAGCAATAAAAAGATAATTGAAAATTTATAATTATATATAATGGATAAGTTAATAAATCAGTTTGAGTTCGGTTTGTTCATTTGGCAAATAGTAATATTTGTTGGATTAATATTATTATTGAAAAAATTTGCCTGGAAACCAATTCTTGATGCAGTTAATGATAGAGAAGAAGGAATTAAAAATGCATTGCTTTCTGCTGAAAATGCTAGAAAAGAAATGCAAAACCTTCAAGCAGACAATCAACGTATTTTGCAGGAAGCAAGAATGGAACGTGATAACATGCTAAAAGATGCACGTGAAATTAAAGAGAAAATGATTGCTGATTCAAAAACTGAAGCGCAAGCACAAGGTCTTCAAATGATCGAGCAGGCAAAAGTAGCGATTGAAAGTGAAAAAAACGCCGCTATGGCCGAATTGAAACTACAAGTTTCAACTTTGTCTTTAAGTATTGCAGAAAAATTATTGA
>JBLIKQ010000090.1:0-10598 GCA_047635475.1 Porticoccaceae bacterium | reverse complement strand
TGTCCCTTCATTACGCTCATCCAAGCGCCATGTTGGTTTTCCCCATATTCATCTTTTTCTGCGGGATGCCATCCAATTGCTGTTGGGTAAAATAAAACTTCAGCTCCTTGTAGTGCAGTCAAGCGCGCTGCTTCCGGATACCACTGATCCCAACAGATTAAAGTTCCTATTTTCCCTTTCTTTGTTGGAATTGTTTTGAAACCTAAATCTCCTGGTGTGAAATAGAATTTTTCATAAAAATGAGGGTCATCCGGAATGTGCATTTTGCGGTATAATCCCGCTTCTGAACCGTCTGAATCAATGATGTAAGCGCTATTATGATAGATGCCAGCCATTCTTTTTTCGAAGAAAGGAACAATAATGACTACTCCCAGTTCTTTTGCCAAAGCGCTAAAAGCAATAAAAGAAATGCTGTATAATGGTTCTGCAAAGGCAAAATTGTCAACATCTTCACTTTGACAGAAATAATGACTGCTATATAATTCCGGTAATGTAATAACTTCGGCACCTTGATTGGCAGCATCACGTACCCAGCTCAAACATTTTTTAAGGTTGTTTTCGGCAACGTCGTTAAGGTTCAATTGGATTACTGCTATTTTGTATTTCTTGTTTGGCATTAGATGAATTTTAGACTGCAAAAATAGTGAATTTAATAATGAGGAGAAAACGGGGTCAATGGAAAAATGTCATTCTTTTTTTTCTAGATTATTCCTTCCGTTTTGTTTGTCATCTCGATCTAGGAGAGATCACATCAAGAAGCAGTTTTTTTGTAGTCTGTTTTTAAAATGGGGATAGTAAATACGTTAATATCCCGTAAAGTACTGCATAAGTGTTCTATATGTTGATTTGTGGCTATTGATCGCTTGCTGCGGGAGAATGGTTCAAAGAGACTGAATAAAGAAATGCCGACCTCCATTCGAAATTGTGGATATCTATTTTGCTTATTGTGTATTTTTTTTCCTTTAAAATCTATCTTTGACATCCTTAATTAAAAACAAATAAGATAATGTGGTACGAATGCAAAATAAAATATAGAAAAACGGATGATACTGGTCTGCAAAAAGTCGCGACAGAGCCTTATTTGGTAGATGCTTTATCTTATACAGAAGCCGAAAGCAGAATCAATGAAGAGCTGTCGGCATATATCAGTGAAGAATTTAAAATTACGAATATAAAAGTGGCTAATTTTGCCGAGATACACCCTTTTGAAAATGCTGATTGCTGGTTTAAGTCAAAAGTTTCATTAGTAGCTTATGATGATGAAAGTGGAAAAGAACGCAAGACGAATATGTATTTATTAGTTCAGGCAAACGATGTAAAGGAAGCTTATGACAACACCATTCATGTAATGAAAAATACCATGGGTGACTATAGCATTCCTGCTATTTCTGAATCTCCTATAATGGATGTCTTTCCATATTTTAGTGGAGAAGAAGAAGAACTGGAACAAATAGAAAGGTTTAATGCTCTAAAAGCTTCTAAGCCAGAATCAGTAGCAGAAATTGAGGATAATATGGAATTTGAGCCGGCTACTGAAGAGGCAAGCGTTTAACTATTTACATGATATAGCTTTCTTATCGCTGAGGAATAAAAGGAAACACCAGTTAATCCTATATTAGTAAAATTAACGGGTGTTTGTTTTATTATTTGATGGTATTATAGTGTGGTTTATTCCGATTTATAAATATGAATCGATTGTTCCACTAGTTTCCATTTGTTTTTTATTTTCTCTAAAAGCCGAATTTCATAGGAGAGTGTTTTCTTCCCATCTTTCGCAGTTGACTCTTCATCATGACTTACCCAAGCACTTTTGCCATTGATGCTTATTTTGTAGTTGCTGTTTACGGCAAAACCACTATTTCCCATCGATTCTGGTTTGCTGTCAATCATTGCAGCTGGGGGAACATTAAAAGTTCCACTTTTCGCGATAGAAATTAATATACGGCTATACGGTTAAATGTACCAGCAAGCACTATGTCCTTTACTGTCTTGAGCTCTCCATGTAGCAGATTCTTTTTCTAACAGGTTTCTAATCAATTATGATTCATCTTTCTTTTGACCGTACCCTATAAGGCTAATCGCAATAAGGAGATAAGATGTTAATTTCCATTTCATAGTTGTATCTTTTTCTGAAATTAAAAGTAGTATTTTTTATAAAGTTGACCAAGTAGTTGGAGAACTGTTGCAACTGGGTAATCATAGTCGTTGTAATTTACAAAGCAAAAACTACCATAGATGGCTGTCTATTTATAATTTTAACTGCTTGCATTTATTAAGATTTATCCAATACTTTCTCGTATGCTTTTCTTGCGCTTCCTCTGAAATATACTTCTCCACATAAAATGTAACCCATTTTTTCAAAAATTTTAATCATAGCGATATTGTCAAAATTAGTGTCGGCTTTTATGCTGTAAATGTTATTTTGAACTGCAAAAGCTTCTATATATCCGATAACCATCTTGGACAATCCCTTACCTAAGTGCTTTTCAGAAATTGCCACTCGGTGAATAACAAAAAAATCATCAGTCGTTAACCATTTGCCTTCAATTTTATCATAGGCGGGCTCGTCATTGATTATTACAGCACTATAACCTATTATAGTTTCTCCTTCAACTAAAACAAAACCCTGCCCTTTCTCTATGTCATTGTGCACAACTTGTGGGTTGGGATAGCCATCTTGCCATTGCGTGCTGCCGTCTTCTTTTCTTCGCAGTATAGCTTGCTGCAGAATCGCCCATATTTGAAGGGCTTCGGACAACTTAGCTTTTCTAAAGTGATAATTCATGAATATAATTTACCGTATTTTAATTGTTTGCTATAAGAGACCTGAATATTTCCGCCGCTGTACAAAGTTAAGTGCCTTTTGGATAATTTAAAATATTTTTAACTAAGCTGAAAATATAAGTTTGGAATCGCACTAAGCTTTCTTTTTGAATTTGTCTATGTATACCGATTTACAAAATGATTTATCTGTTAAGTAGATTGTGGAATTGAGTTGTAGTATCTGTAGTTAACAAACTTCTATTTCCTATCTGGTAAAAGTGTTATAAAAGAGAAGAGTACAAAATTTCCAAAAATAAAGCCTAAATATGCTAAAGCACTTAACATAAAAATAATGAACGACGTAAAGCAAATTTCAATTATTATTACTTTTAAACCATACATTTTTTCATCGTTAAAATTTACAGGCATAATACTAAAACCAGCTAATGTCATGTATCAGATTAGAAACGGTAGATAAGCAAATAATAGGGTTACAAAAATATTTTTGAACAAGGATCTTGACTTTTTATAATATTTTGACAAACGGTTTTTAAATTCATATGTTTGAGATATTCTTATTGTGAGAGCACTTTACAGCTGTTGGTAAATCGTAAGCATAAATCAGTTCTAGTTTTATACATTAAGTTTCATTTTGGTAGTTCCGTAAACCTTCCGTTTTTTCACTTGTAGATAAAATATCTTTTTCATATTTATTATGGATTATAATTATTAAAAGTCCAAAAAGAACTGCTGCAACAATTAACACAACATTGACTAAACCGCTCACGCCGAAAGACATTCGAATTAAAATTGTAGAAATTATAAACCCGGAGTTTCTCATAATTTTATGAAATTCGTCTGTGTAAAAGAAAGAGATTAAAAGTAAAACTACATCTACTAAAATTAATACTGAAAAAAACTGGTCAAAAAACAGATTATTAATACTTTCTAATATTGGCAATTGGGTAGATGAAACAGGTGTGCCCATTAACCAATTAATGAGAGTATAGGACGCCATAATAAAAAATAGAGGCAATAAAAGGACTGCTATTATTTTTTTCTTTATCACAAATCGTTGAATAAAATCTATTGTCTCTGTTGCCTCTTTAAACTTTTGTTTTCCATGCTTTTGAAATTGAAATATTAAATAGAAAAGTAATAGAGATGCCACTATATCATAGGTAAACTTCAAGTCACCTTTAATTTCGAACCAATTTGAAGTAAGCTGTAAAGAGGATAGATCATTAAATAATTTACGAATAATAATAAGGGTAATAATTTCATACTGCTTAGTTATATAGGTTGTAAAGGACTTTGGTAAGTAGTAAATTAATAGGTAAACCTCGTAAATAATAATAAAGGAAAAGGGCGTGTAAATTGCTGATATAGGATTTTCTAGCAACTCTGTGTTCCCTGTGATATATATGAAATTGAATTTCTGGAGGTAGATGACTACCAGGTGAATTAAAAAACTCAATAATGCAATGTTGAGAATTATTTTTTCAACCTTAACACGTGTTCTCTCCGAAAGAAGAGCCTGAAAGAGATACATTAGTATTTTCATTTTTATTTACTTTTTGTTTTTTATCTAAGAATATACTGCTTGCGATGCAAAATTACCTTCAAAAAGAATATTTTTCATATTTGGTAATTTTTTGGTGGGAATTAGCCAGAAAAACAACCGCGTTTATCTTCTTTTATTATTTCAATGACTTTCTCCAATTGCATTGATTCCGGAAATGGCTCGTAAATTTTCCGTTTGCTTTCATCCAGTACAAATTTCATTCAGATCTTGATTTATTATATCTGATTTTCGCAAACTCCTTGTACTGAGTCTTTTTTGGATCATCCTAAACTGGTTGAATTTCAAATAATATAACAACTTTTGAATCGTAGGAATAACCAAAATCAATTTGAGCAACAATTTCTATATTAACAGGGCGCAACAATTATACATAGCTTTTTATTGTCCATTCGTTTATGTCAATCAATTTATTTGTCATGAGCCTATGTTTAATGTATTGAGTATAACTTGCACATATGCGTGATATATTTTATCTTTTTTAACTGTTGCTAATGTAGTAATAAATACGTATCTATGATCTTGTTTTTTTAGGAGATTTGACTCAATAAACAAACCGCGTTTAAATTACTTAAACGCCGTTTGCTTTAAAATAGAAAGCTTACTTTTTATCGAATTGCTTTCACGAATTTATCGATCTTTCCGGTTCCATTTTCTGTCAGATGCTGAATAAAAGCGCTGCCTATTATGGCACCTTTGGCAAACTGTGTCGCTTGGTTAAAGGTTTCTTTGTTGTTGATTCCAAAACCGATTACTTGGGGGTTATTCAGATTCATATCGGAAATACGTTTGAAATATGCTTCTTGGTCGCTGCCAAATCCGGATAGCGAACCTGTAACACTAGCTGAGCTGACCATATAAATAAAGCCGTTTGAAACACTGTCGATAAAATGGATGCGTTGTTCAGAAGTTTGTGGTGTGATAAACAACACATTTATCAGTCCATATTTTTCAAAAGCTTCTTTGAATTCATCGGCATACACATCAACAGGAAGATCAGGAATGATTAATCCGTCGATACCAATTTCCGCACATTTCTTGCAGAAATTCTCTATTCCGTATTGCAACATCGGGTTGAAGTATCCCATAATTATTAAGGGGATAGATACTGTTTCCCGAATGTCTTTAAGTTGGTCAAATAAAACTTGCGTGGTCATGCCATTATGCAATGCTTGTGTCGAACTAGCTTGAATAGTGGGGCCATCTGCCAAGGGATCGCTGAAAGGCAATCCTATTTCAATCATGTCGACTCCATTTTTTTCTAAATCGGCAATAATTTGGACGGTATCATTTAGATTAGGGTAACCAGCAGAAAAATAGATCGAAAGTATCTTTTCGCCTGCTTGTAGTTTTTGAGTTATTCTATTCATTAGGGTATTTGTTGTTAGATGTACAATCTGCTTTTGATATTTATATTTTTGCTGATTTATGTTATTGCTGTAAAAGCCCAGACAGTTTCATTTGATTGCAATTGGACTTCAATGCGTTTGTAATGCATTCCCTCGTACTGATCTGCCAGTTGTAGCTCTCGAAAGCTTGCTTCGTAGACCATTCCGCTAATCGTATCTTCTTGATTTTGGGTAGCAGTAATAATTGGATAGGACTCTATTCCGTATTCTTCTTCAATTTTGATTTGTTTTACCACATACCCTACCAAAGTTTCTGGAACTCCTTGCAGTAGTCGTCCAAAAACTGTTTCTTGAATATCGTCTTCTTTTAAGTTACCGTAAGCAAATAATTTTTCCATATTTTGTATTTTGAAAGTTATTTTAAAATCCGATTATCTTGTTATTGTATGCGTTAAGGATGGAAGCGGTATCCTTTTTTGTAGTTTTTTCGGCCACAAAAAAGATATAGCGTACAGCTCGCCCGCTTTTCAGCGGGAACGCCCTGTTACAATTTGAAGTAGTCAATATAGGTATTTAAATCCTTGTCTCCACGTCCGGAAAGGTTGATCACCACAATGTCTTCTGGTTTGAATTTCATTTCGTCCAGAACGGCGAAAGCATGAGCAGTTTCGATAGCGGGGATTAGGCCTTCCATTTGCGAAAGCTTTATTCCCCAGTCCATTGCTTGTTCATCGGTGATGGAGATGAATTGTGCTCTTCCTGTCTTGAAAAGATTAGCGTGCATAGGGCCAACACCTGGATAATCTAATCCTGCTGAAATAGAGTACGGCTCAGTGATTTGGCCATCTGTAGTTTGCATCAATAGGGTTTTACTTCCATGAATCACACCTACTTTCCCCAAGGCTGAAGTTGCTGCACTTTCGCCAGAATCAACTCCTAAACCAGCCGCTTCGACTGCTATAATTTTCACGTCTTCGTTGTCAAGAAAATGATAATAAGTACCTGCAGCATTACTTCCGCCACCTACGCAAGCAATTACATAATCTGGATTTTCACGCCCTTCTTTTTCTAATAATTGTTCTTTGATTTCTTTAGAAATTACACTTTGAAAACGAGCAACCATATCAGGGTAAGGATGAGGTCCTACGACAGAACCGATGATGTAATAGGTGTCCACTGGATTATTGATCCAATCGCGAATAGCTTCGTTTGTGGCGTCTTTTAAGGTTTTAGAACCTGAAAGTGCAGGACGAATTTCTGCTCCTAGCATTTTCATACGTGCCACGTTTGGCGCTTGGCGCTTAATGTCCACTTCGCCCATATAAACAATACATTCTAGGCCCATTAAGGCACAAACCGTAGCTGTTGCTACACCATGCTGTCCGGCGCCCGTTTCGGCAATAATACGGGTTTTACCCAAACGCTTTGCTAATAGAATCTGTCCAATTGTGTTGTTTACTTTATGCGCTCCTGTATGACACAAATCTTCTCTTTTTAAGTATACCTTAGTGTTGTACTTTTCAGATAAGCGTGTCGCAAAATAAAGTGGTGTAGGACGTCCTACATAATCTTTTAAAAGAGCATCAAATTCTGCTTGAAACTCTGGTTCAGCTGTTATTTTGAGATAATTTTGGCGTAATTCCTCTACGTTAGGGTATAACATTTCGGGGATGTAAGCGCCTCCAAATTCACCATAATAGCCTTTTTCATTTACGTTGTATGACATGATTTGTTTTTTTACTTAGTTAGATTTATAGAGATACTGCTGTGCATCTCTACATAATTGCTTGTTTTTTAATCCAGATTCTATTTCAAATTTACTATTTATATCGATGGCGTAAATCGGTAAATTAGTTTTTAGAATTTCATTTACTGCGGGCATTTCCTCTAATCCGATTCCGCCACTCAGGAAAAAGGGTTTAGTAGAGGGGTAATTTTCTAAAACGGTCCAATCGAACGTGCTTCCGTTTCCTCCAGGTAATTTCCCTTTGGTGTCAAAAAGGAAATAATCACAAAGGGACTCGAAAGCTTTCAAAGCCTCAAAATCAAAACTATCTATTATCGAAAAGACTTTGATGATTTCAATCTCTTTTGGCAATCTCTTTTTTAATTCTTCACAAAATACTACCGATTCTTTTCCGTGTAATTGCACCGCTTGTAAATCGTGTAGTATCACTTTATCTAAAATAATATCGATGCTCTCGTTTACAAACACTCCAACCTTATGAATCGATTTTGGTAATTTAGGAATAATAGTATCAAAATACCTAGCTGACTTCTCCCAAAATATAAAGCCCATATAATCGGGTAGGAGGGCCGCTACTTCGATTATATTGTCAGGATATTTCATTCCACAGATTTTTAATTTCATGTTTTTAAGTTTTTACCGTGTGCTTCCCAACGGAAGCGCCAAGTTTGCAATACTTTTTTTATAATTAATTTTTTGTTAATTGCTCAATAAATTCCGTTGCCGCTTTGCCAGCATTATCGGTTTTCATAAAGTTCTCGCCAATAAGGAAACCTTTGTAGCCGTATGGTTTTAGTTCGGTTATCGCTTCTATGGAACTGATGCCACTTTCGGAAATCTTTACGAATTCGTCTGGTATCTGAGCTGCTAATTGTTTGCTAAAATCCAAACTGACTTCAAATGTTTTTAAATTTCTGTTGTTGACACCAATCATATCTAATGTTGGCATTATTGATTTTTCTAGTTCTTCCCTATCATGTACTTCCAGTAAAACTTCCAAACCTAAACTTTTAGCAAACTCAGAAAGTGATTTGATTTCTTCACGGGTTAAAACTGCAGCAATAAGCAAAATCAAATCTGCTCCATACGCTTTGGCTTCTAGGATTTGGTATTCATCTACAATAAACTCTTTTCGCAATAGCGGAATGTTTACCGAGGCCCTTGCCAAAAGTAAATCATCAAGCGAACCGCCAAAATATTTTCCATCTGTTAAAACAGAAATGCCGCAAGCACCAGCATTTTCGTAACCTTTTACCACTTCTTCAACCGTAAAATTGTGGTTGATAATTGATTTTGAAGGTGAGCGGCGTTTGTGCTCAGCAATAATTCCCGTAGGACTGATGCTTAAATTTTGACTCAAAGAGATCGTTTCTTTCCCAAAGAAAACGGAAGCTTCCAATTGTGATACTGGAATGATGGATTTTTTGAGAATGACTTCGCGTTTTTTGTCTACTATTATTTTATCGAGTATGTTCATAATGTTTTAGCCCCTAACCCCCGAAGGGGGAACTGTTGGACTTGATTTGGTTCTAATATTAAATTTTTATTCTATACTTCGGCAAATTCCCCCGTGAGGGCTAGGGAGCTTTGCTTAACTCTTGTAACTTATTCAACGCTTTCAGTCCTTTTTCAGAAAGTAAACTTTCTTTGGCTATTTGAAACCCTTCAAGAGGGGAACATTTGGTGACGGTTGCAATAGCCATCCCTGCATTGGCACAAACCACATTATTTTGGGCTTCAGTTCCTTTTCCAGAAATGATATCCGTAAACATTTGTGCAGATTCATCGATGGTTTTTCCACCTTCGATTTCATTTTGTGACAAAAGACGAATATCAAAACTTTCGTTAGATAACATTCCTTCCATACTACTAGTTATGATTTTTGTTGGACTGGTTAGCGATATTTCGTCATAACCATCTAGTGAATGTAAAATGGTGAAATTTACATCAGTGCTTTGATAGAAATAGGCATACATTCTGGCAAGTTCTAAATTAAAAACACCCACCAATTGATTTTTAGGGAACGATGGGTTTACCATTGGACCTAACATATTGAAAAAGGTTTTTACCGCTAAATCCTTTCGGATAGGACCTACATTTTTCATGGCTGGGTGGAATAAGGGTGCATGTAAAATACAGATACCTGCTTGATCTAAGCTTCTTTTTAGAAAATCATTTTCATTACTGAATTTAATTCCTAATTTCTCCATCACATTGCTTGAACCAGAAATCGAAGAAACACCATAATTACCGTGCTTTGCCACTTTAATACCTGCTCCAGCCACCACAAAAGAGGCAAGGGTAGATATGTTGAAAGTGTCTTTTCCGTCGCCACCAGTTCCGCATAAATCGATTGTGTTGTAGGTGGATAAATCGACACGAATACACAATTCCAATAGTGCTTCTCTAAAACCGGCAAGTTCTTCAATACTGATGCTTCGCATCATGTATACGGTTAGAAATGCTGAAATCTGGCTTGTGTTGTAGCTTCCGTTTGAAATATTAACCAATACATTTTTTGCCTCTTCTTTCGAAAGCATTTCATGGTTGATTAGTCTATTTAATATGTTTTTCATTTTATTATTTATCTTAAAATCGAAAGTCGAAGGTCATAAATTTTATCGACATTATGACTAGTTTTTAACGTCTTCTTAATTCTACTGAACAATAAGAAAATTGATTACTGAATACTATCCTTTAGCCCAATTCTCTAATATTCTCTTTCCGTTTGGCGTCAATACGCTTTCAGGATGAAACTGTACGCCACGAACATCAAGTGTTTTATGTCTCAAAGACATCACTTGCCCATTTTCATCAAAAGAAGTAGCTTCAAGAACATCTGGTAAAGTAGTATCTACTACCCATGAATGATACCGACCCACTTCAAACTCATTTCCCAAGCCTTCAAACAGCAACTCATCATCAACTACTGTTTTTACGATTGTAGCCACACCGTGATACACTTTATCTAAATTAGAAAGTGTTCCTCCAAAAACTTCACCGATTGCCTGTTGTCCTAAACATACACCGAGGATACTTTTGGTAGACGCATATTTGCGGATAACTTCTTTCAATAAACCAGCTTCCTCGGGTACTCCAGGGCCAGGAGAAAGTAATATCTTATCGAAAATCGCGATTTCGTCGATATCAAATTCAT
>JBLIKQ010000089.1:0-10665 GCA_047635475.1 Porticoccaceae bacterium | reverse complement strand
TAATGATAATTTCGTATTGGTCTTTTTTTGTTCTAGTTCCTAGTTTTGTAGATTGCATTATAGTATAAATTAAAGTTACATAATTAAACGTACTCCACCTAATTCAGCCACGCGATATGAAAAGCGATCTCCAGGTGATCCAATAAACATAAAATTTTTAGGAATATTCCATTTTTCTGATAACTCGTCGATTATTGTAGGACCAAAAACACCTTCCAATTCGATGAATTCAATGTCAATCTCTGGATAGGCTCGATCTAGTACTTTAAGGTCTATTATCAGTAGATCATTGTTCTCGCCCTCGCTCTTAATGTTAACAATCTTTAATTTTTTTGTTGTTTCATTATCCTGAACGTACTGCATAACCTTATTAAGAATAGCAACATCATCTCCTTTGGTAAAAAAAACAAGTTCTTGTGAACTGATTTTTATATTCATTTTCATTAAATAACGATTACTGAATATAACCATTCTTCTTAATGGTTTGTAAAAATATTCTAAAGCATCTATTAAAAGTTTTATTAGAAATGATCGGTTGAGCATTACTGATATGAATAGCAAGGAAGGGATGAGGTATTTTATAAAAGTATAAAAAGAATCCACGTTTAACTGGACGTTTCCGATAAATGCTGCAACTATCAGTGATACTGCAAAGACAACAGCTATTCCTTTGGCTTTTTCAGGTCTTGGTAGTTTTTTACGTTTAAATTTCAATAAAAGATTTCCAACACCAAATAACCCCATTACAGCTAAGAATGAAAAAGTATATACTCCTGCCAATGCTATAAGATTCCCTGCTGTGACGAATAAAACAGAAACGCATAATATTAAGAAGCTAATAATTATTCGGTAATTAGACCCACGTTTGTTTTGTTTCAAGAAATAATTAGGCAATATACGGTCTAATGTCATACGGTTTAGTAAACCAGAAACCCCAACAAACGATGTTAGAACGGCACCACATAATACCAAAACAGCATCGATTGAAATAAGGTAGGCCAACCAAGAACCGCCTGTTGTATGTCCCAAATAAGCTAATAGTGATTCTTGATGTTCTCCCACTTGGGCAAGAGGAATGATACAAATTAAAAGAAGGGCAATTACGGGATTAAAAAAACTTACAATTGCCCACATATTTCGCAGTGTTTTCGGAAAAACACCTTGCTCTTGTTCTTCCACAAAGTTTGCGGAACTTTCAAAACCTGATATTCCCAGCATTGCGGCAGAAAAACCTAAGAATAGTGCATTTACTATTCCGCCCGTCGATACAGGAAGACTCCAGTTGATATTGAAAGTTTCTAATCCATTATTTAAAATAAACCATGAAGAGGCCAAAACCAATAAGGTTAAGGTTGATAAATGAATAATAAAGATTACTACTGCAACAATCGCTGACTCTCCGATACCTAAAATGGCTAGTCCTGTAAACGTAAGTAAAACAATAATTGTAGCTATCGTTATATTAATTCCTGGAGCTATTCCATGTAAGTAGTGCATCCCTTCTGAAGCAGATATTACTGCCGTGGCCATATAGGATAGTACAGTTAAAGTCGCAGCAAGGGAAGCCAGCCTTTTCGAAGAGGTATTTAATAGTACATTGTAAGCACCACCGTTAAGGGGAATTGCACCAACAACTTCTCCGTAAATTTTTCTAAATAAAAATAATACAACAGCTACTAGCAGTAATGAAATCCAAGCGTACTGTCCTGCATACATAATTGTAAGTGCTGATACGTATAGACATGAGGAGCTAATGTCATTGCCACAAATTGCCGTTGCTTGCAATTCGTTTAATTTTTTATGCAATACTTTTTTCATTATATTTTTGGATTTTACTCAATATTTTTTTAAAATATGCTGCGCAAGATAGTCATTTGGCACAAATAGTCAAATAATAAAGTAATTCCTTTTTTAGTATTAATAGTGCGAGATAGTTATGCTTTGATATTTAAATAATTAGGTTTTTTATAAAGGCTCATAATAGTAAAAAGTTAAGTCTAACCCCAATATTAAATTATTCATTATCATAAACATCAATCCAGTCCAATGTTTTAATACTAGAAATTTTGTTTTGAGCATTCATAAAGACTCGAAGTTCCTTATTAGCTACTTTTTTGGTATAAAGCGCTTTGTACCTAAAAATAGTGGTTTGTTCGACATTGTTTTTAAATATCTCAACTAATTGAAGGTCTCTAAAAGTGCCATACCATTGTCTGTATTTGGCACATGTTTCGGACAGTCTCTCCTCGGTAATATTGTTAATTACCGTTGCTGTGGCTTCACTTTCATCATAGGGTTTAAATTTCGACGTATTACAGGTCATCAACATTCTTTTACCTAATTCGTAGGCTTTATTTTTTAGGCTGAAGTCGACTCCCGAAAGAGCTAATTTTACCGTTTTAGGCTCTTCAGCCTTTACGGTCTCTAACGGCTCTAAGACCTTTATTACTTCTATAGTGTCTTTGAGCTCTAATGACTTTACTTTTTTTGCTTTACATCCAGCGAGGATAACTAAGCACAAGATAAATATTATTTTCTTCATTCTTTTATGCTTTTATTTTTAATAATAGGTCGGGATCTGGGCAGTTTTCTAAATAAAAAGACAATTCTTTTTTACTACAGACACCAGGATAGTCACCAAACTTGTTCGCTATGTTTTTTATAATTTGGAAATGTAAATGGGGTGCGTAATCTCCGTTAATTGATGCATCACCCAAAGATGCAATTTGTTCTCCTTGTTTAAAAACAGTTCCAATCTGCAAACCTTCTAAACTATCTAAAGATAAATGCCCATATAGTGTGTAAAAAGTTTGGTTTTCAAGCTGGTGCTCCAAGATGATAGTTGGTCCATAATCTCCAAAACCCGCATTGAGATTATAACTATGAACCGTGCCGTCTAGAGCAGATAATACCGAAGTTCCAGCTTTTATCCATAGGTCTAAACCAATATGTATATTCCGTTCCTCTGTTTTCTCATCTTTAAAAACGGTACTGCGTTGATAAATATTTCTTTCTTCATTATATCCTCCAAAAGCTACTTGAGCTTTATTTACAGCCAAATGACTCTCAACATATTCTTCAAAGCTTAGCGCGCATTTAATATCGAATTTTGATAATTCATGGTTAGAAGAAGATAAGTCTATCGGAATATAACTTTTATGATCGATAGAGCTATCAATTACTTTAACGTCGCGGGTATTTTTTAAGAGAACTTCCAAAATTGTCATTAGGTATTTTTTTTTATTAGGGTAAAATAAAATAATAAAACCAGCATAAAAAATTTATGCTGGCTTTATAACTTTTAATTAAGATGAATACTGGTATTTCGATGATTCAACTGATGCATTGTCGAGATACTATTTTTATTGATAAAAAAGGAATCCCACCTTTTTCAAGAAAAAGATTCCTTTTACTTTAAATAAACTTCTAATACAAACTTGGATATTTTGCAGGATCAACTTCGTTCATCATGCTGTACACCTTTTCAAAAATGTCTTCAACGGAAGGTTTTGAGAAATAATCTCCATCCGTTCCATAAGAAGGTCTATGTGCTTTTGCTGTTAAAGTTTGTGGTTTGCTGTCCAAATGGTTATAGCCACCTTGTTGCTCAATTATCTGTTGTAAAATATAAGCAGATGCTCCACCAGGAACATCTTCGTCAATTACTAAGAGACGATTTGTCTTGCTAATACTTTTCACAAGATCATGGTTGATGTCAAATGGTAATAATGATTGTATATCAATAAGCTCGCAGTCAATACCTGCCTGTTGAAGCTCTTTAGCTGCCTGTTCTACCAATCGTAAAGTAGAACCATAAGATACTAATGTAATATCAGTTCCTTCTTTCATTGTTTCCACAACGCCAATTGGAGTTTTGAAGTCACCATAATTCAAAGGCATTTTTTCTTTTAAACGGTATCCGTTTAAGCACTCTATTACTAAAGCGGGTTCATCACAATCCAATAGAGAATTGTAAAAACCTGCCGCTTTAGTCATGTTTCTTGGAACTAATACATGAATACCTCTTACGGCGTTAATTATCATACCCATAGGAGATCCAGAATGCCATATACCTTCCAATCTATGTCCTCTTGTACGTATTATTAGCGGTGCTTTTTGTCTTCCGCCTGTTCTGTATTGCAAGGTTGCCAGATCATCGCTGATGATTTGAATGGCATACAGTAAATAATCCAAGTATTGAATTTCTGCAATTGGTCGTAAGCCTCTTAATGCCATTCCAATTCCTTGCCCTATAATTGTTGCTTCGCGAATGCCCACATCAGCAACTCGAAGCTCACCGTATTTCTCCTGCATTCCCTCTAAACCTTGGTTTACATCTCCAATGTTTCCTGAATCTTCACCAAAAATTAGTGCTTCAGGATGTTTTGTAAAAATGGCATCAAAATTATCTCGTAATATCATTCTACCATCCGTGTCTTCTTTGGCGTTATCCGCATATTGAGGTAATACTTGATTTGCGGTAAATACATTCATATCAGAATCTGAATACAAGTGACTACTGAATCTTTCTTGGCCTTTCGCAGTATAAGACCTAATCCATTGTGACAATTCATCTTTCGAGCTTTCATTCAGCAGGAGTCGCAAAGTTTTACGTGCAGCAACTAGAATTTCCTTTCTTATAGGGTCTTTTATAGCACTTAAAGTGGAAGTAATTTCCTGAATTAGGTCTCTATTTTTACTTGAATTAGCTACTTTTTCTAATAAAGTAACCAGCTCTTTTTGTTCCGCAATAATTGGGTCGATAAATTCGCGCCAAGCTGCTTTTTTAGCTTCAAGAACTTCTTTTTTTGCATTTGAATCAATTTCAGCAATCTCTTCAGAAGAAGCAATGTCAATTGCAACCATCCACAGTTTCATCTGTCTGATACAATCATAATCCTTTTCCCAAGCAAGACGATCTGCATCTTTATATCTTTCGTGTGAACCTGAACTTGAGTGACCTTGTGGCTGAGTAAGTTCATCAACGTGTATAAGTACAGGAACATGCTTTTCACGAGCAATAGCAGCTGCCTTTTCGTAGGTGGCTATCAACTCGGAATAATCCCAACCTTTTACTTTAAGTATTTCGAGACCATTGGTATTTTTTTCCTTTTGGTATCCTTTTAAAATTTCAGATATGTTTTCTTTAGTGGTTTGATGTTTTGCATGAACTGAAATACCATAATCATCATCCCAAACACTTATTACTAGCGGTACTTGTAGAACACCAGCTGCATTTATAGTTTCAAAAAACAAACCCTCTGAAGTACTTGCATTCCCGATGGTTCCCCAGGCAACTTCATTTCCATCGACTGAAAAATTGGATTTTTTGGCTATTCCAGGAACCTTTCTGTATATTTTTGAAGCTTGGGCGAGTCCAAGTAATCGCGGCATTTGTCCAGCGGTTGGAGAAATGTCGGCACTAGAGTTTTTTTGTTTGGTTAAGTTTTTCCAAGAACCATCTTCATTCAAACTGTGAGTGGCAAAATGACCTCCCATTTGTCTACCCGCAGACATAGGTTCTTGTTCAATATTTGTATTACCATACAATCCGGCAAAAAACTGTTGTACTGTCAATTGACCTATCGCCATCATAAATGTTTGATCGCGATAATAACCGGAACGAAAGTCTCCATTTTTGAAAAATTTTGCCATCGCTAATTGTGGAACTTCTTTTCCGTCTCCGAAAATTCCAAATTTAGCCTTACCGGTTAACACTTCCCTACGTCCTAACAGACTGCATTCCCTACTTGTTATAGCAATCTTGTAATCATTTAAAACTTCGGTTTTAAAATCTTCGAATGTTAATGTAGTATTGGTTTTTTCTTTTATCATAATTGAAAAGTATAACTTAGTGGTACAAATTTAATTAAAAACTAATGATTATCATAATTCATCGAAATAAATATAATTAAATTATTATCAATTAAAACACTATTAAAATATCTATTTTTAAACAATTACAAGATAATGTGGAATTAAATTACAAATAATTCAATATATAACTGATAACAGCAGCAATTAAAGCCACTTTCGTTTAAATAAATTGATTAATATTTTTGGCGATAAAGTAATAACAAACCTTATTTTTTGATTGTAATTTTTCGGACTTAGTTCCCAGCCGTTAGACGAATAGACGGGTAGGTACAATTCAAAATAGTCAGGTACTAAATTCAGACGAATACCGCTGTCATATAAAAAGCGTGCACTTAGCTGTTTGTTTTTGATAAAACCTAGATCACCATATATTTCTACCCAGTTCCATATGTTGTAGCCCCCATTCAATGTCGTAATCCATTGGTTGGCATATGGTCTATCCAACTTCGATTTAAAACCACCTTCTGCCACGATTAATTGTTGACTAAAAAAACCAGTACTTTCGGAGCGCCCATAATAGCCATAGTCAAAAAGATAATCAGTAGGTCGGTCTAATGCGAAACTAAAAAAATCAGAATTGGTGTTATTGTATAAAAAACTAGCTGCATACAAACGTAGATTTACTTGACGGTTGTTTTCAAAAAGTTTGCGATACTCAAATTCTGCGGCCACTTTTCCGAATTTTCCAGAAAATTGAACATCAGCCATAAAACTTAAATGACTTGTTATCTCTGTATTAGTATTGTAATATTTCGCATTGAAGACCGAGTAATTTTGGGAGAAATTGTCAGTAACAATTTCACTCTTTTCCCTATTCACCATAACTTGCCGTAAGAGGATTATCTGTTTCTGGTTGTTCCTAAAGTCATTTTCACGAATTCGAAACTGAACCATAGGGTTAATCTTTAGATAGGCTGCATCAGGGGCATAATGGAAATAGTTGCCAGAAAGCGAATATTTCATATTATACAAGCTGCTGTTTCTGTAATTTTGATTAATAACAAATACTGCGGAACCAGAGAAATTTCGCGCTTCTGTGGAATAAGAGGGATTTATGTCAAAAATAAAAGGTTTGTCTAATATTGTCTTGCTGTGGAGTCTTAAACCTGGAGACAGACCGTCGTACAAATTATAAGTTAGTGTAGGTACATACAAAACCTGATTATAATACGGATCCTCAAGGTCCTTCATAAACGCAAATTTTATGGGACGATTATTCGGAAAAAAGCCTGTTAAGGATTTCCAATTGTTTCTTAAATTATATTCAGGAACTTCATTTTTATAGTTTAATACGATTTTGTCGGCATCCTTTCTTTCCACAGTGAAGATGCTATCTTTTACTGTCGGGTCTAACCATTTTTTAAATACGATTTCGCTATTCTTTATCCCATAAATAGGAATCGGTACTACTACATTTGTCCTATTTTTTAGGGAAAAATAAACACTGTCTTTAGTTGTAGACACCCCTGAAAACTTGAAATCGATGATATCTCTTGAGTTTATAATGGTCTTAAAAAACCAGCTTATATCTTTATCTGTGTTTGATTTTAATATAGATTCAAAATTACTTCCAGAAAGCTTATTTTCTTTGCTTTTTGAGTAAAATTGACGAATGCTTTTCGTTACAATTTCTCCATCAAGATAATCGTTTAGATACCTTAAGCTTAAGCCTGCCCTGTATTTACTGGCAATTTGTTCGTTAAATTTAATGAGGGTATTTTTGGGAGCGCCAAGTGGCTGATCTAAATTCTTTCGAGCCATTAGCATATAAAAGTAGCTGTATTGCTCGTTGAAATCCAAATTTGTTAAACTATAACTTTTTAATAACTTGAAAGAGGTAGCGCTACCTAACATTTTAGTGTTTGGATGGTTTTCTTCAATGTACTTCATCATGGCATAAACTTGAATGCCATCATGTATCCATGCATCTTTTCTGTTATTTAATCGTAAGCTGTTTTTTAAGTAGCTGCTCAAATACGTTTTTAAGAATTTTATCTCATAAGTAAATTCGTCCGAAAAAGGACTGATAAATGAGGGCAGTTGATTTAATCCATAAAAAGGATTACGTTCATAATCCGCCTGCGAAACTATAATTTTATCAAAGGGGTATTCTCCAATTAAATCATTTACAAAATGGACAATGCAATTAATTGCCAGCGCTTGTTGAGTGACACTGATTCTTTCATCTTTTAAATTGGTGATTACCTCGAGAGGTTTATTGTCAAAATTGTAAAAACTAGACTTAGGCTCTATGAAAATACTGAAGTTCGTTCTGCTCTTACCTGATAAGCTGTAGATAAAATGATTTCCTTTTTGGACAGTGCCCAGGTTATTTAAATCAGAGGACACTTCTAATCCCTTTGATAGCTTCAAGTCTATGTCAAAATCAGAAACAGCACTTGCTATATCATCGAGATTTTCATTATTGTATTTTATAAAATTATGGTTTTCATATCGGGCCGGACTGAGGTACCATGTCTTTAAATTCATTCCGCCATTATCATCGTAGCCATATTTTGTAAACTTGTCACTCGGGATCTTTACAATATATGTAAGCTGTAATTTTAAGCTCTCATGGGGAGTCAGTTTCTCTCTTAAATTGACAGTGATAATGTCTGGACTTTCCTCAGTTCTTTCCCAGGAAAGAAATAGTTTATCGTCATCGATAATGGTTAAATTAGTAGTACTGCCGCGTTCATCGTCATTTGCCAAATGGAAGCCGCGATAAAATTCATCAGAAAATCTTTTTGCTAGCGGTGAATTGACATTGGAATAGGCATTATTCCAATCATTCAAAACTATTGAACTCAAGAAATCCTCCGACTCATTAAAAAAAGTAATTTCCTGCTGAATATTCAATGTTTTTGTCTCAGAATTCACTTCAACGAACATTTGGGAATGATGTTGGGCAAATTGCTTTACTGAAGCCAATAAAGACATAAGACAAAATGTAATTCTATAAAATAGTTTCAATTGTGGATTCAAATTTAGTACTTGACAATATACATTTATTTGCATAGAAACAGTAGTAATCATTGTTAAATCAGCAAAAATAAAGCCGTTCAAATAACGGCTTTATGCTTAAAAGTTTGGTTTCAAATTGTATTTTTTATAGAAGTTATCTAGAACTTCTACGACTTCATCTTCTGTGTCGACGATTTTAATTAATTTCAAATCGTCTGGGCTTATTGTTTGTTCTTTTTCTATCAATACTGTTTTTATCCAGTCGATTAATCCTGACCAAAAGCTACTTCCTACTAGTATTATTGGGAATCGCGCTATTTTTTTTGTTTGGATTAAGGTAATGGCCTCAAACAATTCATCCAAAGTACCAAATCCGCCTGGCATTACAACAAAACCTTGGGAATACTTTACAAACATCACTTTTCGAACAAAGAAATAATCAAAATTTAAATTTTTGTCCCCATCGATATAAGGATTGAAATGCTGCTCAAAAGGTAAAACGATGTTTAATCCCACAGAGGTTCCGCCTCCTAAATGGGCCCCTTTATTACCGGCTTCCATTATTCCAGGACCGCCTCCAGTAATGACACCATAACCAGCTTTACTGATTTTGAATGCAATACTTTCAGCAAGTTTATAATACTTGTCTTCTGGTTTTGTTCTGGCTGATCCAAAAATAGACACACAGGGACCAATACGTCCCATAGTTTCGTACCCGTTTACAAATTCGGCCATAATTTTAAAAATGGCCCAACTATCATTGGTTCGAATCTCGTTCCAGGTTTTTTGTTTTAATCGATCTTGGATTATTTTATCCTCATCGTTATCGAAATCTTCTAATCTCATATCTGTGTCTTTTTGCTGTCGGTTTTTGAAGCTCTTCCTATTTTCCATTGTATCTTTTCCTTATTTAAGGAACAAGTAAAAGAATGACACTGCAACTAGGGCTAGTACTCTGCGATACTAAAGTAGCTCTTTTTTCAAAAACTGGGCTGTATAACTTTTCTTATTTTTTATGATTTCTTCGGGAGTACCTTTGGCAACAACTTGCCCGCCACCTTTTCCGCCTTCAGGGCCTATATCAATAATATAATCGGCAAGCTTGATAACGTCCATATTATGTTCGATAATTAAGATGGTATTGCCTTTATCAACCAGTTTATTGATGACGCCCATTAGCACCCTAATATCTTCAAAATGCAAGCCAGTAGTAGGTTCGTCAAGAATATAAAAAGTATTTCCAGTATCTTTTTTTGATAATTCAGTAGCTAATTTGATTCGTTGCGCTTCACCTCCTGAAAGGGTTGTGCTTTGCTGTCCCAGTGTGATATAACCCAAACCTACATCCTGTATGGTTTTTACTTTTCTATAAATCTTTGGGATCATTTCAAAAAATGGAACAGCTTCATCAACTGTCATGTTCAAAATATCTGAAATTGATTTTCCTTTAAATCGAATCTCCAGAGTTTCTCTGTTAAAACGCTTGCCTTGACAGCTTTCGCATTCCACATAAACATCAGGTAAAAAGTTCATTTCAATTGTGCGTACACCAGATCCTTGGCAGGTTTCGCAACGTCCGCCTTTCACATTAAAACTAAAACGTCCCGCTTTGTAGCCCCTAATCATACTTTCTGAAGTCTTGGTGAACAGATTCCTGACTTCGGTAAATAGTTCGGTATAAGTGGCTGGGTTGGAGCGAGGGGTCCGTCCTATCGGACTTTGATCAATATTAATTACTTTATCGATAAGGTCTAAACCTTCTATTTTTTTGTAGGGTTGTGGTTTTTTTACGCCATTAAAATAATAGGCATTCATAATAGGATA